>JBBSNJ010000206.1:0-5978 GCA_038232775.1 Thermomicrobiales bacterium | reverse complement strand
GCGCATGTCGCTGAGCGACCGGAGCCTCCGCGCGCCGCACGTGGCGGCGCCGGCCGCCGCCGCCGACCTGCTGCGGCCTGGGGGGCTGCGCGCAGGGGGGGTCGTCAGCTACCTGCGGCTGGTGGGGGTCTTCTTCCGGCCGGTGGAGAAGATCAACGCGGTGCTGGAGACCTACCCGAAGGGGATCGCCGGCTTCCGGCGCTACGTCGAGCTGCTCGAGACCGAGCCGGAGATCGTCGACCGGCCGGGGGCGGTCGCGGTGACGGGGCTGCGGGGGGAGATCCGCTACGAGGGGGTGACGTTCGGGTACGGGCCGGGGCGGCCGGTGCTGCGAGGGGTCGATCTCGAGATCGGGGCCGGGGAGACGGTCGCCTTCGTCGGCCCGTCGGGGGCGGGGAAGACGACGATCGCCTCCCTGCTGCCGCGCTTCTACGACGTCGAGGAGGGGCGGATCACGATCGACGGGATTGACGTGCGGGCGATGACGCTCGCCTCACTGCGGCGGCAGATTGGGATCGTGCAGCAGGACGTCTTCTTGTTCGGGGGGACGATCCGGGAGAACATCGCCTACGGCCGGTTGGGAGCAAGCGACGTCGAGATCGAGGAGGCGGCGCGGCGGGCGCGGCTCGATCAGGTGATCGCGGGGCTGCCGGGGGGCCTCGACGCGGTGATCGGGGAGCGGGGGGTGAAGCTCTCGGGCGGGCAGAAGCAGCGGCTGGCGATCGCCCGGATGTTCGTCAAGGACCCGCCGATCTTGATCCTGGACGAGGCGACCTCGGCGCTCGACTCGGAGACGGAGCGGGCGATCCAGCGCTCGCTGGCGGAGCTGTCGCGGGGGCGGACGACGCTGGTGGTGGCGCACCGGCTGGCGACGATCCAGCACGCGGACCGGATCGTGGTGGTGGACGAGTCGGGGGTGGCGGAGCAGGGGCGGCACGAGGAGTTGATCGCCGGCGGGGGGATCTACCGGCGGCTGCACGCGGCGCAGTTCGGGTCGGTGGTGGCGTAGGGGAGCGGTGTCGGGGCCTCGCCCCCCGGACTTCCGCTCTCGCTGCGGCAGGGGAGGAGGCGCCAGTTCCTCATGGTCCTCATTCGGAGTCTGGGTGGAGGCTTCCACTCCAGGTCGGAGGCTCTCATGCGGCATCCGGGAGAACACCCGCGATTCACCCGGAGCCGGTATCACCCCTGCGGCGCTCGCGCGGTCGGCGTCGCCCGGCCCTAAAGGGACCGGTCTGAAGCGACGAAGCCCCGTGAATGGGGCTGAGAACGGAACGGAGCACTCGCGTCTTCAGCCGGCTTTAGCGGGGTTCGTCGTCTCAGCCCGGTCCCTTTCGGGCCGGGCGGCCGGACCTCGTGTCGTTCCTGCGGGTCCGGTGAGGGCCGGCCGCCGCCGCGGGAAGGCGAAGTGATCACCCGGATTCCGTATCAGAGCTCTTTCCCTGGTCCCGCCTTCTGCTATTGAACGGTGCCACCGCATTCTAGATCATGCGGAACCCGGTTGAACGGTGTCACCTTGGAGCGCTGGACCAGCTCCCCTCTCCCGCGCACGGGACCGGGGAAAGGGGGCCGGGGGGGAGGGCTTCTCTCCAGGAAGCGAAAGGGATCACCCGGATTGCGGAGCAGCCTTCGGCCGATTGTCGGATGGGTTCTCTCTCGGGGGGTGGGGGACGCTCACTTCCCGTGACGTCCGCTCCCGCCCCTGCGAGCGGCGGAGCCAGGGTGGGCCGCGGGTCAGGGGTTGGGTCCGCGGTCAATCGGGGTTGGTCGTCTCCTGGGTGACGGTGGTGGGGAGGCCGGCGAAGAGGTCGGAGGCCGTGGTGGGGTGCCAGAGGGGGACGGCGGCGGCGGAGAGTGGCGTCGGCCAGGGGGGGATGGCGACGATCTGGCCGCCGCGGGCGGAGTCGAGGGCGGCGGTGACGATCTCGAGATTGCGGTAGGACTGGGCGACGGTGCCGACGACGGGGGAGCCGCCGCGGAGGGCGTTGGAGAAGTCGAGGAACTCGTTGTAGTAGCCGCCGTCGGCTTGCTCGACGCGGTGGGTCTCGGTGGTGCCGTCGGGGAGGTGGATCGCGACCGAGCGTTGGCCGACGACCATCACCGCTTCGGTGCCGTAGAGGCGGAGCGCGTTCGGCTCGGGGGGGACCGGGAGCTCGGGGTAGGAGGCGGCGTAGGAGCCGGCGATGCCGGCGACGAAGCGGAGACTGGCGGCGAGGTCCGAGGGGCCGCCGTGGGTGGCGTTGGCGTCCTGGCTCTCGGCGGAAACGCGGTCGACGTCGCCGAGGAGGAGGCGGAGCTGGGCGGTGTGGTGGACGCCGGCATCGAGGTGGGGGCCGCCGACGTAGTCAGCCTGCCAGCGCCAGGGGGTGGAGGAGAACTCGTCGGGTTTGGGGACGAGCTGGGAGACGGAGCGCCAGGCGGCGAAGTGGAGGCGGCCGAGGCGGCCCTGGTCGAGGAGGGAGCGGGCGAGGCGGAGGTCGTCGCGGTAGAACCAGTTCTCGGCGATCAGGATGACCCGGTCGGGGTGCTCGGCGGCGAGCTCGACGAAGGCGCGGGCCTCGGCCAGGTCGGCACCGGCCGGTTTCTCGCAGACGACGTGCTTGCCGGCCTGGAGGGCGTCGCGGCTGACGGGGAGGTTGAGGGGGATCGGGAGGGAGATGAGGACGGCGTCGACGTCGTCGCGGGCGAGGAGGTCGTGGTAGTCCTCGTGGTACGCCGACATCGGGGTGCCGCTGTAGTGCGCGAAGTGCTCGGCTTTGGGGCGGGTGTGGTTGGCGAAGGCGGTGATTTGGAACCGGTCGGGTAGCCGCTTAAGCGCCGGCCAGTGGAGTTTCTCGACGGCGAGGCCGGTGCCGATGACGCCGAGGCGGGTGGGAGAGGTGCGATCCGCGCTGGTCATGGTGGTCGTGTCCTCGGTGGTGATGGCGGGGGCGCCAAGAGGGAAGGCGCCGGCGCCGGCTGTGCACCAATCGGGCCGTCGTTGAGCGCGCGTTGGTGGTTCGGGTCGAGGCCGGGCCCGGATCAGGAGGCGGCCGGCGCCGGTGCTCCGAGGAGCTCCCGCACCCGAGCCGGAACGGTATCGCCGGCCGCGTGCTGGCGGAGGAAGGGGAGGAAGTCGTCGGCGTCGACGAACTCGGGGCCAATGGCCGCGCCCTGCTGGTCAACGTCCAGGTAGACCATGGCCGCGAGCTCGACGGTCTTGGCGCCCTTGCCTTCACGGAACTCGATGCAAAGGGCGTTGACGTCGGGGTCAAGTCGGATCTGCATGGTTGGCTATCCCATCTCCACATCCTAGTGACGACGTGCGTGTAGCGTGCCTCGGAGCCGAGTGATCAACCTAGACGACGCGGACCGTCGATCCGGGGCTGCGGAAGCGTTCCGCGACCAAGGTCCCTCGGTCCCTCGGGCGCTGAGAAAGGCTCGGCCGGGGCGGGCAAGGGTGGCGGCGACCTAAAGCGCCGAGATCCTGCGCTGCCGCATCCGGCCCGTCGCGTGGGCCGAATGCGTGATCAATGGGTGCAGCATCGCTGAGCTCTGGCCTCAAATGGGGGAGGTCCAGGGTTCGCCTTGAACAACCATGCTGCTTGCTCAAGGCGAATGTAGGGCAGTCCCTCGCCCGCATCAAATCCGCCACAGCGGCGTCGATGGCGAAGGCGGCGGATCGTGCAGCCGGGAGCTGGGTGTCGGACTCGCCGGCGACGACGGTGCTACCGCCGGCGCCGAGGGGTTCGATGCCTGGTTGCCTCGCGGTGTGGATCAGGGCGGCTACGATGGGGGCCGCCGGTGGAGGCGGTGGGCGCGGAGCGGGTGCAGGAGGTCGGAGCCGATGGAGACGGCGCGGATCACGCTTGATCGGGAGTTCCGGATCGGGGAGATCGACCCCCGGCTCTACGGGTCGTTCGTCGAGCACGTGGGGAGAGCGGTCTACGAGGGGATCTACGAGCCGGGGCACCCGACGGCCGACGAGTCGGGGTTCCGGGGGGACGTGCTCGAGCTGGTGCGGGAGCTGGCGGTGCCGCTGGTGCGGTACCCGGGCGGGAACTTCGTGTCGGGGTACGACTGGGTGGATGGGGTGGGGCCGGTCGGGGATCGGCCGCGGCGGCTCGATCTGTCCTGGATGGCGACCGAGCCGAACGCGGTCGGGATCAACGAGTTCGCGGCCTGGGCGAAGCTGGCCGGGGCCGAGCTCGATCTGGCGGTCAACCTGGGGACGGGCGGGATCGACGGGGCGCGGAACCTGGTCGAGTACTGCAACCACCCCGAAGGGACGTATTGGAGCGACCTGCGGCGCTCGCACGGGGTGGCGGAGCCGCACGGCGTGAAACTCTGGTGCCTGGGGAACGAGATGGACGCGCTCTGGCAGATCGGGCACAAGACGGCCGACGAGTACGGGCGGCTGGCCTGCCAGACGGCGATCGCGATGAAGTGGGTCGATCCGACGATCGAGCTGGTCGCCTGCGGCAGCTCGAACGACCGGCTGCCGACCTTCCCGCAGTGGGAGGTGGGGATGCTCGACCATACCTACGAGTACGTCGACTACGTCTCGGTCCACGCCTACCCGCGCAAGATCGGGGACGACCTGGGGACGTTCCTGGCGCAGTCGCTGGCGATGGAGGAGCAGATCCGGGTGGTGGTGGCGGCCTGCGATCTGGTCCGGGCCAAGAAGCGGGCGACGAAGCGGCTGGGGCTGGCGTTCGACGAGTGGAACGTCTGGTACCACACGCGGGAGCGGGACCGGCAAGCCGCGCGGGAGCAGCCCTGGCGGGTGGCGCCGCCCATGTTCGAGGAGCCGTACACGCTGGAGGACGCGCTGGTCGTCGGCTGCATGCTGATCGCGCTGCTCAAGCACGCCGACCGGGTCAAGATCGCCTGCCTGGCGCAGTTGGTCAGCGTGCTGGCGCCGATCACGACCGCCGCCGGCGGCGGCGTCTGGCGGCAGACGATCTTCTACCCGTTCCTGCACGCATCGCGGTTCGGGCGGGGGGTCGTGCTCGAGGTGCCGGTCTCGTCGCCGAGCTACGAGAACGACGAGTTCGGCGCGGTGCCGCTGCTGGCGGCGACCGCGACGCTCGACGAGGCGGCGGGGGAGCTGACGCTGTTCGCGGTCAACCGCGGGCAGGGGGAAGGGCTGCGCCTGGAGGCGGACCTGCGGGGGGCGCCGGGATACCGGGTGCGGGAGCATCTGGTGTTGGAGCACGCCGACTCGGGGGCGGCGAACACGTCGGAGCGGCCCGACGCCGTGGCGCCGCACGGGCGGGGGGACGCGGCGGTGGACGACGGGGTGCTCTCGGCGACGCTGCCCCGCCTGTCGTGGAACGTGATCCGGCTGGTGGCGGAGGCGCGGGCGGGGGCGGCGTCGCCCCGATGATCGGCCGAAGGCGGGAGAACCGCCGGAGCTCGGTCGTCTTGCGCTGGCTCGCGGCCTCGGGGATGATCGGTGGCCGCGGGTGATCGGGACGGGCGAGGGGGAGGAGTGCCGGTGGTCGACCTAGCGGGAGCGGTGGAGCGGGCGAAGGGGTCGCTCTACTTCAGCGGGGCGCGGATCGCGGACGACCTGGAGCGGTTCTTGGCGGAGCTGGGGGAGGGGTGCCTCGAGCGGGGGCGGGCGGCGGCGGGGAGCGTCGAGGGACTGATGCTGGTTGGGAGCGGGGGGTCGTGGGCGAGTCTGCTGACGGCGAAGTATCTGCTCGACGGGCTGGTCGGGGTGCCGGTCGAGGCGCTGCCGAGCTTCGAGCTGATCTGGCGGGAGCCGATGCGGCTGGGGCCGGCGACGTTGGTGGTGGTCGCCACCTACTCGGGAGAGACGGAGGACACGGTTAAGGCGCTGCGATACGCCAAGGAGCGGGGGGCGCGGACGCTGGCGATCGTCGGCGTGGCGGGGAGCACGGCGGCGCGGGAGGCGGACGACGCCATCGTCTACGGCTCGGGGGCGATCTTCGAGCTGCCGGTGGCGGCGCTGGCCTTGATCGGGGTCGGGCTGG
>JBBSNJ010000205.1:0-5993 GCA_038232775.1 Thermomicrobiales bacterium | reverse complement strand
GGCCGGGGGTGAGGGCTGGCAGCCGCAGCAGGAAGGCGAAGTGTTCTTCCAGATTTGGTATGCCATCCGGAGGAGAGGGACTGCCAGTCCGCCGTCGAGGGCCGGCAGCGCCGCCAGAGCCACCGTGCGCACGCGAGGGGAACTGTCGGTCTCGGCCGCCTCGGTCAGGACGAAGGTGTCCCTCAGCGACTGCCGGCTCCGCGCTCGACGTCTGGTGGCTGAGCGGCAAGGTCGAGGAAGATGCGCTCGATCTGGGGTTCGACGGTGGGGGCCAGAGCCGCGGCGGCGCGGGCCAGGTCGTCGAGGGCGCGGGGGAGATCGGCGATCGGCGGCGAGAGGGGGCCGACCCGTTCGCGGAGCTGCCCGCGCCACCAGGAGCCGAGGCGGCGCCGGATCTGATTGACCGACGGGGCCGCGACGCCGAGATCGTCGCCCATGCGCGTGATCAGGGGGCGGAGGTCGCGGCCGAGGACGGGGAGGGCGGCGACCTGATCAACTGCCGTGCGCTGGTTACGGATGGTCTGGACGTCGGCGTCCCAGCTTCGGATCAGCTCGATGGCGGAGGGGGCCGAGGCGGCACGGGCGGCGGCCTCGGCTCGGATAGAAGGCTCTTCCGGGACCGGATGGTCGTGCAGGAGGAGGAGCGGCTTGGTGGCGTCGAGCCAGAAGCCGACGGCGGCGCGGGCGAGCCGGAAGTAGTAGAGACCAACCAGCAGGCTCTGGTCGGGAGCGACCGGGAGGGCATCGACGGCGGCCAGGGGCGGCATGATGCTCGCGCCTTCCAATCCGGAGAAGAAGCGGTCGGCGGGCGCCGGTAGGAGGACGACCTCCTCCTCGCGGACGGTGGCGCGGACGATGCCGAACCGGCGGCGGAGCATCAGATGGGTGAGGGGATAGTCGGGGCTGAGGAAGACGCCGGGGACGAGCGCGGGCTCCGGGGCGACCGGGCCGAAGGCGTCGGGCAGGAGGTCGCGCAGCGCCAGGAGACCGGCGACCACCGCGGGACTGACCTGCTTGGCGCGCGCGGTCTCGACCGAGAACTTGGCGTCGGCCGCCTGGACGGTCGGCGCGCCGCCGCTGGCGCCGAAGAGGAGGAGGTCGGGATTCTGGAGGCCGCGCCGCGAGGCGGCGGCGGCGACGGCCGGGATCGCATCGAGCCGGGCGACGCGCTCGACGCGAAGTCGGCCGGCGTCGGGACCGGGGATCGGACGCTCTTCCCCCGCCCAGCCGGCGGCCTGCTCGGCGGCGAGATCCGCCCAGCGGGCGCCGATCAGATTGCTGGCGCCGCCCCGATCGGCGAGGCCCATGACCTCGCGGTCGAGGACCGCCGCGATCAGGTCGCCGCCCGGCAGGAGCCGGGAACGGATCACCCCGTCGTCCACACCCACCCGCCGCGCTCCGACCGCACCCGCGGTTCTCCCGTAGTCTCTGCCAAGGCGGCCTCGCGCCCCCCTCCGGTCAGTCGAGGGGGGCGACGCCCGTCGGAGCGGAGGATACCAGGCCCGCCCCGGGCCGGCGTCCCAAGAGAGAGCGGTCCGCCTGCTAGAATCAGGAGGAACGACGAACGTTCGGCTGCCCCCGGTGAGGTGGGACCCAATGGCGGATCGACCACCCTCCCCCGCGGCGACGGGCCGGGCCGCCGGCCCGCCCTCTCCGCTCGACCCGTTCCTGTCCGCCTTCCTGCGGGAGGTCGACGCGTTGGAGCGGGGCTACTCCCCAATCGCCCACATCGCCGCGATGGCCGCGGGTCTCGAGTTAGAAGCCCCGTTCGTCGAGACGCTCTTCATCAGTGCCCGCGCCCGGGGCCTGGTCGCCGTCTCGTTCGAGCGGGGGTCGCGGAACCGGTGGCGGGTGTCACCGCGGGGACGGCGCTGGCTCGCCGAGGGATCGGACGCGGCGCTGCCGGTCGCGGCGCCGGCGGTCTTGGACGAAGGAGGCGCGGCCGGCGAGGGCGGGCCGAGCGCGCTGGCCTGACGAGCCCAAGATCGTCGCACCCGGCGCCGGAAGACGTCCATCGCCCGCCATCCCTGAGCTCTCGCTTGCCTCCGCTCCCCCTGCCGCTGCCGGAGTCGGCGCCTTCTTCCTACCCAAACCTCCACGTCGATTGTTCGTTGGACCGCGATCACCGACCCCGGAGCGCTCCCCCCTCGTATCCAACTTCGGCTAATCGAAGGGGCGTGGTCTCCCCCTCTCCCGCTGCGGCTGGAGAGGGGGTGGGGGGTGAGGGCCGGCGACGCGGACACCACGATTCACGCGGTCGATTCCGGTTCCGCAACGGGCATGAGGCGGGACCGGTCCCAGCCGCCGACCGCGAGGGCCACGAGGCCGAGCAGGCCGACCAGCGCCAGGGTGCGAGCCGTCCAATCCCAAGCATCGACGACGTACGACAGGTCGAGCCGAACCTCGCCGGCTGGGATGGGCACCCGCATCGTGCCGTCGGCCGCCCGCGCGACGAAGGCCGGTCGGCCGTTGACCGTCGCCCGCCAACGCGGGTACCAGTTTTGACCAATTTGGGCCTCGCCGCCGCCCGAGGTTCCGGCGGCGACGAGGTGTTGCCCCCCGAACGAAACGGTCACGGTGTTCTCGCCGGCGAAGGCGACGACCGTCGTCGTCCGGCGCACGACGTAGACATCGTAGAGCCCGTCCCGGACGCGGCGCAGGTCGGGAGATTGGGCCGCGGCTGCGGCGGCACGGGCGCTGCTCGCCGCCGCCCCGGTGACGGCGACGGCCCCGATGCCGTGGCGTTCGAGGTAGCTAGGATCGAGCGCAAGCTCGGGGGCGGGATAGTTGTTGGCGCCTCCCAAAGCGGAACCCGGCGGTCCGGCGTGGTCCGGGTGCCACGACCAAAGCCAGTCGTCGTAGAAGAGGGGGCGGGCGGTCCAGAGGGGAGCCCAGAGGGGTTCGTGCCACGACAGCGCCGAGCCGAGCACGAGGAGGGCGGTGCCGGACGGGGCGGCCGCGTCCGCCGCCGCGATCGCCTGTCGCAGATCGAGGAACTCCGGGGCGGCGGTGGTGGTAACCGGGTAGAGACCGCGGCGAGGGACATCGACGGCCGGAACGGGGGCGGTCGCCCCCGGCGGCGCCACGTAGGTGGCGAGGGTGGCCGCGGCGGTGGCGAGCAGCAGGAGGGTGGGAAGCCAGGCGCGCCGCGTCGAGACCCAGGGCACATCGTCGGCGTTCCCGCGAGCAACGGCGACGTCTCGGTGGGCCGGCACCGGTTCGGACGACGCCACCGGGGGGATGCCGTGCTCCTCGTTCCCGGCGGGGAGCCAGGACGCGAGCCAGGTGCCGACGGCGCCGAGCGCCGAAGCCGCCAGGTAGAGGGTGAGGACCCGCTGGAACGGCATCAGTCGGGTGGCTTCGAGCTGGGGGACGAAGGCGGCGACGGCGGGGCGCATGACGAGGAGGGTGGCGGCGGCGTAGAGGAGGAGCGCGGCGGCAGCGGCCCGGCTCGCCGGGCGACCGGGGAGGAGCCAGGCTGCGGCGACACCGGCGAGGGCGAGCCCGAAGACTGGGCGACCGACGGCGGCGACGCTGGTCGCGAAGTAGTCGGCAACACCGGCGTACGACTGATATTGAACAAAGGCGTAGAGGTGGGAAAAGCGGAGCAGGGAGACGAGGATGGGGGCGGCCAGGAGGCCAACGAGGGCGGCGACCAGGGCCAGGCGGGCGACGACGCGGGCGAGGGTCGGCGGCGCCGGGGCCGCGGCACCGGTCAGGCCGCCGGGCGCGGACGGGTCGCGGCGGTACGCGAGGTCGCCGGTGGCTGCGCTTCGGCTCTCCCCGCTCCGAAGTCTGCTCCAAGCCGCGGCTCGCGGTCGAGCGCCGGCGCCGGTCCGGGAAGCGGCGGCGGCGAGGAGAGCGGCGAGACCGACGACGGCGAGGGCGATCAAGCTGCGTGGGTTGGCGGTGACGGCGAAGGCGGCGGCCAGGACGGCACCGGCGCCCGCCAGGCGACGACCGGAGATCAGGAAGTCGGTCAGCCAGGCGAGGACGAAGAGGAGAGCGGTGGCGGCGGCGACGTTGGTGACGAGACCCCATTGGACGAGCTCCGTGTAGCCGCCGTGGTCCCAGTCGCCCGGGATCGCGAGGTGGGCGGCGGCGGCGGCGACGGCGACTGCCAGGGGCCAGCGGTCGCGGCGGGCGAGGAGGACGAAGGCGAGGGCGGGGAGGAAGAAGATCAGGATCACGGCGAGCTTGTGGACGACGACGACGGGGAGGGCGCCCAGCGCGAGAGCCCAGAGTCCGACCTCCAACCAGGCGACACCGAGGGGGTAGAACTCGGCCGGATAGCCGCCTTGGTGGTGGGGGATCCAGCGCAGCGGTTGGCCCTCGGCGAGCGAAGCGAGCAGCGTCGCGGCGCGGGCCGTGTGGAACGGATGGTCGACGCCGGCGAAGCCGTTCGGCAGGCGGACAGGGCCGTCGGCGGTTGGGACGGTGGCGAAGAGGGAGAAGGTTCCCAGCCGGCCGGCGACGAAGATCAGGAGGAGGACGAGGACGGCGAGGGCGACGAGGTCGGGCAGGGAGCGGGCGAGCGGCGACCCGCGCCGCGCCCGCGGGAAGCGGCGGGAGTCTGCCGAGCGAGGCGGCGGGGCGCCCGGCCGGGGCCGCGGCGGAGACGAAGGCTTGGCAGGGGACGGAGCGGTCAAGGGGCGTCGGTGATGACGGGCGAGCTCGGTGCGGGCTGGCCGGCACGGTAGGAAGAAAGGGGGACGCTTCCCCCTTCGGCGGTCCCCGTGACGACGACACGAGCCGAACGCCCCGCGACGACCGGGACCAGTGCCAAGGGCAGGGGCGCGAGCGGGCGGAGCGGTGACTGAAGAATCATGGCTGAGACTTGAGGTCCCCGGTCCCGAGGGGTTCGGGGGGCGTGGCGGGTACCTGGTCGCGAGCGGTCAGGGCGAACCAGAGAGCGGCGCCGGAGCCGACGAGGAAGAGGACCAACGCGGCGTCGAGGGCGAGCTCGCGGAGGCCGGTGCTGGTCCGGCTGGCGGAGAGTTGATCGCCGTAGTCGGCCCAAATGCTGGTGACGCGTTCGGAGCGGAGCCCGGGGAACCATCCGGCCTCGATCGGAACCGAGCCGAAGGCCAGGAAGAGGAGGAGCGACGCGACGGCGACCGACCAGACCACGACGGCGCCGCGTTCGACGCTCCGCCTCGCCGCCGGCTGGTCGACGGCGACCACGGCCAGCTCTGGCGCCGAAGATTCGATCGGAACCGGGCGGCGATGTTCTGCCATGCTGAGCGCGCTCTCCTGGGTGGCGAATGGACCGTTGTGGCGAGCGGGACCGGTCATGCCGCGAGGTAATGGGGGATGACGTACTGGACAAAGATCAAGAGGTTGAGCAGGACCATTGCGCCAACGACCGCGCCCTGCCCGTAGGGGTGGAAGCGGTGGGGGATCAGACTGCGCAGTCCGAGCATCAAGAGGAGGGCGGCGGCATTGACGACCGGGAAGTAGTAGCGGGCTTGGGTGAGGGCGAACTCGGTGCCGAACTGGACGACGGCGAGATAAGCAACGACGCAGGCCACGAAGAGGAGGGCGAGGGCCAGCCACTGCCAGCGGACGGGACGCATCGCCGGATCATCCCCGCGGTCGTCGGAAACGGGGGAGCGGGTGGCGCGAGCGGCGACGGCGACGTACCGGAGGAGCCCGACGGCGGCGAGAATCAGCGGAATCGCGATCGCCCACAGCAGCGTCGGATCGAGCGGGATTCGCCGCCAGCCGAAGTAGCCCCAGGTCTCGTGGAACCGCATCGCGACGAATGACGGGCTCGTCAAGAGCTCGAAGAACGAGCCTTCGGGATGGTTCCACCAGGACTGGACGGCGCTGATCTGCGGCAAGGCGTCGAAGTTGCCGTAGGTTCGATAAAGGAACAGGTACCAAGGCACGGCGATCACGGCCGCCGGCAGCGCGACGAGGGCGCCGCGTCCAATCCAACGCGGCACGAGCCTCCACCCGACCGCGGCCGGGATCGCGAGGGCGATCAGCGG
>JBBSNJ010000204.1:0-6006 GCA_038232775.1 Thermomicrobiales bacterium | reverse complement strand
GCGTCGGTTCGCGTGCCCGGGGGGGGGGCCGCCCCCCCGCCGCGCCCCCGCGCCCGCTGGCAGCTCCGGCCCCCGCGGCCCCGCGCCCCCCCCCCCCCCCCCGGCGGCCCCCCCCCCCGCCCGAGAGCGGCGGCGCCCGGGGCCATTTTACCCGGACCCGGTTGCCGCCTTGGATCTCCCCCCGCGGCCCCGCTCCGGGGCGGCCGACGGTCGGCTACGACTCCGGCGTCGCCGGGACGAACGTCGCCGGGTCGTACGGGTTCGGGGCGAGGAGGGGGGCGGGGCAGTTGACGACGAAGCCGTTCGGGTGGGTGTCGGGGGTGCCGTTGAAGAGCTCGAGCTCGCCCGCCTCGACCGCGGCCATCACCTCTGCCTCGGTCGTCAGCAGCCGCGCCTGGGCGGGGTCGGTCCAGACGACCGTAAAGTGCTCCCAGAACGGGCTCCAGACGATGTCGCCGGCGGAGGTGTTGAAGATCGACGGCTGGAAGCCCATCGGGCCGGGACCGGCGAGGCCGTTGCCGAAGACGTAGATCGGGGCGGTGGCGGCGACGTCGATCAGGGCCTGGGTCGGGGAGGACCCGACGACCCCCATCATCGGCGCCATCGGCGCGGCCGAAGTGTCGGTGGCGATGTAGCGAGAGCCGGGGTAGCACTGGTGGAGCTTGAAGGTGACGGTACCGGCGGCGAGGTCCGGCTCCTCGATCAGGGGGCCGGGGCCGAGCGGCAGGATCAGGTCGGGGTCGACCGCCAGCCCGCCGCCGGGCCAGACGACGAGCGGAGGGTTGACGACGAGCTCGGTCGGGGTGACGGGGACGGGGCCGGCGGCCTCGGCCTCCCGGATCGCGGCGACCGAGTCGAGCACGTCCGGCTCGCCGGCGAAGGCGACGTCGTGGAGGCGGAAGGCGGAGGTGAAGTCGTCGCGGCCGGGCACGGTGCTGACGACCGGGCGCTGGCCTTCGGCCCCGTCGGCGAAGCGGTAGAGGTCGGCGAAGCTCCCCGCGGCCTGGAGGGCGTTGCGCCGGAGCGGGACGTAGACCAGCCCCTCGGCCTCGGCGAACTCGGAGTCCGAGGCGTCGGTGCGGATGAACCAAGCGTCCTCTCCGTCGAAGAAGCCGGGGTGGAGGCGGAGCGTGACCGAGGAGAACGGTCCCGGCCAGCGCCCTTCGGGGGTGAGCGTGTAGTCGATCACGTCGCCGACGATGACCTGCACCTCGTCGCCGGCGGCGGGGGACGCCTGCCGGCCGGCCGCGGCGGCGGCGCGACCGGGGAGGAGCAGCCCCGGCGCCGCCGCCGCGGCGCCGAGACCGAGGCCGGCGGCGAGCAGGCGGCGGCGGGTCAAATCGCGGGAGCGGTCGGATGCGAACACGGCCATAGAGAGACCTCCTCGTCGATGGCGGCGGCGGAGCCGCCGGGACCGGGTCTGGTTTCCACCTTAGAGCGCCGCCGCGGAGCTGGCGGTAAGCTCGCTTACGCTGCGATCTGTTCGCGTCCGCCGGGGCGGGAGGAAAGATCGTGCCCTGGGGGGACTGGCAGACCGCGGCGGCTCGACCGCGCCTGGGGAGGATCGGGCGACGCCGTCGCGACGATCGCGCGGCGATTTCGGGACTCCGTCTGACCCTTGACGCCGAACGTCTGGGAGCGCGATGCGGACCGTTTTCCTCGGGATGCCCTGTGCGGGGTCGGCGAACGTGCTGCGGGCGCTGCTCGGGGCCGGGGTCGAGGTGGCGGCGGTGGCGCTGGCCGGTCGGGGCGACGGCGGCGAGGGGGGCGCGACCGGCCCGGCGGGGGTGGCGCGGGGGGCGGGGGGGCCGGTGACCTGGCTCGGGGGAGCGGAGGCGCTGGCCGAGGCGGTGGCGGCGCGGCGGCCGCAGGCGGTGGCAGCGGCCTGCTTCCCGTGGCGGGTGCCGGCGGCGGTGCGGGCGCTGCCGCCGCTGGGGTGCCTGAACGTCCACCCGTCGCTGCTGCCGGCGGGGCGGGGGCCGGAGCCGGTCTTCTGGACACTGCGGCGGGGGGAGCGGCAGACTGGAGCGACCGTGCACCAAATGGACGCCGGGTTCGACAGCGGGCCGATCGTGGCCCAAGCTGGAATCGCGGTCCCGCCCGAGGTGCGGGCGCCCGACCTGGAAGCGCGGCTGATGGCGCTGGGCGGGGAGTTACTGGTCGAGTCGCTGCCGCGGCTGGCGGCGGGAACGCTGCGGCCGAGGTCGCAACCAGACACCCCGGCGACGACCGCGCCGGTGCCGTCGGCGGCCGACTGGGCGCTGCCGACCGATTTGCCCGCCGGCTGGGCTTGGGGGTTTGCGCGGGGCGTGGCGCCGCTGGGAGGACCGCTGACCGTGCTGGTGGGGGCGACCGGGGAATCGATCCCGGTCCGGGACGCGCTCGACCACCACCCGGCGGCGGGGCCGCCCGAGCCGGTGGTCCGGGAGGGGGAGGGGGTGGTCCGGGTGCGGTTCCGGCCGGGGTGGGTGCGGTTCGCGGTCTCGCCGTGATCGGAAACCCGAGTGATCGCTGGTGCTCGGGAGCCGGCCCCCATACGGAATCCGGGAGAATGCTTTGCCTTCCCGCGGCGGCGACCGGCCCCCAGCCCCCCTCCCGCGCACCGGGAGAGGGGAGCCAGGTCGCGGACCGCCGGGGGAACACCCGCGATTCACCCGGATTCCGTATCAGACGAACATCGTTTGACCCGTTCCGCTATCGGATGCTGGATCGGCTCCCCTCTCCCGCGCACGGGACAGGGGCAAGGGGGTCGGGGGTGAGGGCTACCGGACGCCGAAGCAATCACCCGGAATCCGTATGGGTCGGCGACTGGTGGCGCCGGTCAGCCTTCGGCCAGGCGGAGGCCGACGACGCCGGCGACGATGACGGCGATCGAGGCGAGGCGGAGGGCAGAGCGGGGCTCGCCGAGGAAGAGGAGGCCGACGAGGGCGGTGCCGGTGGCGCCGATGCCGGTCCAGACGGCGTAGGCGGTGCCGATCGGGAGGGTCTGCAGGGCGCGGGTTAGGAGGTAGAAGCTGCCGGCGCCGCCGGCGACGAAGACGAGGGTCGGACCGAGCCGGGTGAAGCCCTGGCTCGACTTCAGGCCGAGGGCGAAGACGATCTCCAGGACCCCGGCCGCGACCAAGTAGACCCAGGCCATAGTGCGCGTCTCCTCCGTGCTGCGTCGCCGCGTGCGGCGTCGATCCCCTGGGACGGACGAGCGGGCCGGGCCAGCGCCTGTCGCCTGGCCGCGGCTGCCCGGATCGGGGCCGGCGGGCACCGCGGAGGGGCCGATCAGGGGCGGTCGAACAGGGCCTCGACGACGACGATCCGCTGCTCTTCCAGGTTCCGAACCAGGTTGCGGCCCATCACCGGCAGGTCGGCGCCGAGCAGCAGGTGAAGACCGAGCGGGGGGATGCCGTCGCCGCCGGTGGCCGGGGGCGCGGACATCCGGCGGAACCAGTCGAGGGCGGCGGTGGTCGTGTCGAGCCAGGCGGCCTCGACGAAGCCGGTGGCGGTCAGCAGGGCGCGGACCTCCTCCGGCGGGCGGAGGGCGCTGATCGCCGGGTCGCACGCCCACGGCACCGGAAAGTGGATCGGTTGCGCTGGGCCGGCCATGATCTCGTGAAAGGCGAGGCGGCCACCGGGGCGCAGAACACGGTGAATCTCGGCGTAGAGGCGCGCTTTGTCAGGGATGTTCATCGTGCTGTGCTGGGTCCAGGCGAGGTTGAAAGCGGGGTCGGTGAAGGGCATCGCCAGGGCGTCGCCGTGGCGGAACGTGACGCGGTCGGCAAGGCCGAGCCGCTCGGTGAGCGCCGCGCCGGCGCGGCAGAAGGCGTCGCTCAGGTCGAGGACGGTGACCCGGCAATCGAAATGGACGGCGAGCGTCCGGGCGGGACCGCCGAGGCCGCCGCCAACATCGAGCACCGTAGTGCCGGGTTGGACAGCGGCGAGGCGGGCGAGGGAGAGGGTGGCCTCCTTGCCGCCGGTGTGGAACTGGTCGAAGGGGGCGAGGTCGTCGGGGACGAGGGCGGCCGGGTCTTTGCCGGCAGCGCGGAGGGCGGTCTCGATCCGACTTTCCAGGTCGTCGGGAGAGTAGTGGTCGGAAACTCGGCCGGGATCTGGCTGATTGCTCATCGCGCATCCTCCGTGAACGCCCTCACCACCTGCCCACTGCCCACTGCCCACTATCCACGAAGATCGCGCGCCATCCGGTAGCTGCCAGCCAGCAGCCCGCCGTCGACCGGGAGGACGACGCCGGTGATCCAGGCCGCCTCGTCGGAGGCGAGGAAGAGGGCGGCGGCGGCGACGTCCTCCACCTCGCCGACGCGGCCGAGGGGGTACCAGGCGGCCAGCTCCTCGAAGACGGTCGGGCGCTCCGCGAGCCGGTCGCGCCAGATCGGGGTGCGGATCGTCCCGGGCGCGATCGCGTTGGCGCGGACGCCGTGGCGGCCGTGCTTAACAGCGAGATTCTGGGTCAGGTTGATCAGCCCGGCCTTGGCGGCGCTGTACGGCTCCTCGCCGAGACCGGTCAGCCCGTTGACGGAGGCGACGTTGAGGATCACGCCCCGGCGGCGGGCGATCATCCCCGGCAGGACGGCGCGGCAGCAGAGATAGGGGCCGCGGAGGACGACGGCCAGGTTGCGGTCCCAGGTCTCGGGGTCGATCGCGACCAGGTCGTCGCCGGCGGAGATGGCGGCGTTGTTGACGAGCAGATCGACGCCGCCGAAGCGCGCTTCGGCGCGGGCGACGAACGCGGCCACCGCGTCGGCGTCGGCGACGTCGCCCTCGACGGCGACGGCCTCCCCGCCGGCGGCGGCGACGAGGCGGACGGTCTCCTCGGCGCCAGCGAGGTCGCGGTCGGCGGCGACGACGCGGGCGCCCTCGGCGGCGAAGCGGCGGCAGATCGCCCGGCCGATGCCGGAGCCGCCGCCGGTGACGAGGGCGACGGTGTTGGGGAGGCGCATGGTGGACTCCGAGGGGTGAGGCGTTCGGTGCGGAGGGACGTGAGGGCGTCGAGGCGGCGGATATCGAGCGCGCGGCGCGCCGGAAGTCCCGACACGTTGATGACGCACGCGACCTCCCGCCGGCGACCGAGCATTCACCCCCCGGTCACCGGCGGGAGAGAGACGCTCCGTCTATCCTCTCTGTGCCGGTTCATTCCAAACCAGAATGAACACACCCAAGCAGGGTTAACGCGACGACAAGCGAGCAGAAGCCCCCGCCCCGCTGCCCAGGTGGGACCGTCACGCTCTTATGGCAGAGGCGAAGCGAATCCGCAAGTCCGACGAAACCATCTCCACCCAGGTAGTCCAGGAGAACCTCGCAACCTTCGCGTCACCAAGGGTGCGATCGGCGACTCTTGGCACGATCGAGCCGTGCTCGACACTCCCCAGAACATATGGACAATAGTTTACATGGACACCGCGAAGCGGGGTCCGAGAGAGGTTGGGGGACTGCGAAGCGGGCTCCCGCCTCTCATTTTTGTTGCCCTAGAGCGGTTGTCGGCGTCGCTCTGGGTAGGGGCGCTGCTTGCTGCACCCGTCGGCCGGAGGCCGACAACCGACGTCACCCGTCCTCATGCACGGGGGGGACACCGCTTCTGCCCGACGCTGTAAGCACGAGTCCTTGAGCTCGGCGATTCGGGGTGCCACCACCGTGCGGACGTGGGCGCGATCGAGGATCACCCCGCCGAGCACGAACACCGGGTAGCTCGGGTCGATCTTCTCGAGCGAGTGGTCTCCCGAATCGTCCAGGTACATCACCTTCAAAGTTCGAGTCCTCCCCAAATGCTTGCAACCAATCCCAGAAAAATGCACGGACACTCCTCAAAAGACGCAACCGCGGAATGAACAAACATAGGCAAGATCGAGAATATTCGCTCATATGGAATCCAACACGATCGCTTTCGTTTGCCGAAAAGATGCCCTCACCCCCGAAACCTCTTCCGTGCGCGGGAGAGAGGAGCCGGTCCCGCCTTTGATTGTCGACTGGTTCAACCCGATTCCGGATGAGCCCCCTTCAGGG
>JBBSNJ010000203.1:0-6036 GCA_038232775.1 Thermomicrobiales bacterium | reverse complement strand
GGGAGGCGGGAGGGCGGCTCCGGGGGGAAGCCGGGGCGATCACCCGAATCTCGCATGAGGGCGGGTTGCAAAGACGTTGACCGGCCGCGAAAGATTGTCGGGGCGCTGCTTGCTGCGCCCGTCGCCCGCGGGGCGACAATGTCCCACCGAACCACTCCGTGGCCTCGGGCCGACGCTTCTGCAATGCGTTGTAAAGGCCACGGGCGTCAGGCGTCACACGGAATCCGGTTGAACCGTGGTGCTCTGGCATTCGGGAGCGGCTCCCCTCGCCCGCCGCAGCGGGAGAGGGGTCGGGGGTGAGGGCCGCTCTCCGGCAAACGCAACTGGTCACCCGGATTCCGTATCAGGCGTCAGGGGACAAGTGACAGGTGTCGAGCGTCGGGCAACGCGGGGAGGGGGTCATGCGGAATCCAGGTGAGGGCTTCCGCTTCCCGAAGAGGAAGCCCTCACCCCCGGCCCCTTGCCCTTGTCTGGTGCGCGGGAGAGGGGATCTGTTCCCACCCCCGAGGGCGGTCCGGTTCACCCGGATTCCGTATCATCCGGGTTCCGGACGAGCCCCCTTGAGGGGGCTTCGTCGCTTCAGCCCGGTCCCTTCAGGGCCGGGCGACGCCGATTGGGCGATCGCGGCCGGGTGAGCACCCATCCCCCAGGGACCCGGAAGCGACCACCCGAACGCCGCATAACCTGCCGCCTACCACGTCTCGTCGCCGGCGAGGCGCCGGTAGAGAGCGTCGAGCTCCTCGTCCGAGCCGTAGTGGATCGTCAGGCTGCCGCCCCCGGCCCGCGACGGCTTGAACGTGACCTTCGTGCCGAGGGCGGACTGGAAGCGGTCGACGAAGCTGGTCTGGGCCGGGTGGGGCGGGGTCGGCGCGGGGCGGCGGGGGGGGCGCCCTTCCGTCCAGCGGCGGACGGCCTCTTCGGTCTGGCGGACGGTCAAACTCCGGCCCGTGACCAGCTCCAGGGCGGCGATCTGGTCGGCGGCGGACGGCAACCCGAGCAGGGCGCGGGCGTGCCCTTCGGTGATCTCGCCGGCGGCGAGGGCGTCCTGGACCGCCTCCGGCGCCGCCAGCAGGCGGAGCGTATTGGTGACGCTCACCCGCGAGCGGCCGACCCGCTCGGCGACGGCGGCCTGGGTCAGCCCGAAGTCGTCGATCAGCTGGCGGTAGGCAGCCGCTTCTTCCAGCGGCGAGAGGTCGGCGCGGGCCACGTTCTCGACCAGCGCCAGCTCCAGCATCGCCCGCGGCGCCGCCTCCTTGACGACGACCGGGACGGCCGCCAGCCCGGCCTGCTGTGCCGCCCGCCAGCGCCGCTCGCCGGCGATCAGGACGTAGCGGCCCGGCTCCGGCCCCCCCGTGACGACCAACGGCTGGATCACGCCGTGGGTGCGGATCGAGTCGGCCAGGCCCGCCAGCGCCTCGGGGTCGAGGCTGGTCCGCGGCTGGTACGGGTTGGGCGCGATCGCGTTGACGTCGACCTCGAGGCTGGCCGGGGCCGCCGCCTCCCCCTCGGGCGCGACCGGGATCAAGGCGCCGAGGCCGCGGCCGAGCCCGCCCCGGCGCGGCGTCCTCCGCCCGGAACCGCCGGAACCGCCGGCGCCGGTCTCCCCGGACCGGGGTCGGTCGTCGTCTCGGTCGTGGTCGCGCGTCGATGCCCGCGTCGCCATGCCCAGTCGCCCCGCTCCCGCTTCCCCGCACGGGCGGCAGTCTACACCGGGGGCGCAGGGGCCGGTCGAGGGCGGGGGAAAGGGGCGCCCGCTGGCCGAACACTGGTCGCCCCTTGCTGGCGCCTCCGTCGCCCGGCAACGTTGGACGCTTCGCGGAGCGCCGGCTGGAGGGGTCCGCTCCGGCACCCGGACCGGCCCCGGTTGCGGCGTCATGCCCCGTGCGATGCCCCCCTCTGTCCGGCGGGAGGATGCGAAGGCACCGCAAAGGTCCGGGGCGGGGCCACTGGTAACTCTACGAACGGGGAGTGGACGTGCAGTCGCTCCACCCCGGCCGCGCTCTGGACGCGTTGCCCCTGCGCGCGGCGAGTGGACTTTGACCGGCGACTGGGTGATCCGCCAGGGCTCGCCTTGCCCCCGCGCGCGGCGAGTGGGCGCTGTGGGTGGCACCGGCGCCCAGGCCACGGAGGCGGCCACCGCCGACCGCTGGGGGGTACTCCCGGCGGCCATGCCGCGTCCCGGCCGCGGGCGGCCGGAGGGTGGGGCGCCCTGCCGTATACTCCGCCCCACCGCCGGGCGGCGGCGGGCGCCGCGATCGCGCCCACAATGGTGGTCGCCGTCGAGGCGCTCCCGGAGAGTTGGGCCGGCCCGTGCTCGTCGAAACCTTGATCCTGGCGGTCGTCGCCTTCGCGGTCGCCTTCGGCCTGGCCTACTGGGCCTACCGCGCCCGCGGCGACCGCTCGGCCTTCGTCGGACTCTACCTGCTGTTCGGCTTCCCGGCCACGCTGCTGCTGGTCGCCGGGGGGGCGGTGCTCGTGGCCGGCGACGAGCGGCTGGCGACGCTGCTGCTGCTGCTGGCGGTCAGCTTCGGGCTGCCGCTGCTCTCCCCCTTCCGTCGCGCCCTGGCGGCCGTGACCCCGATGGATCCCGCCTCGCCGGTCGACATGGCCGGTCTCTGCCTCCTGCTGCCGACCCTGGCCCTGGTCGGCTACACCAGCTTCGGCACCCTGCCGACGCCGGAGGAGATCCCGGCCGTCGGCTTCGTCGACATCGCCGTCAACTTGGTCGCCTTCGTCGTCCTCGCCTACATCGCCGTCGGCGTCCGGATCGTCCGCTCCTTCCCCGCCGCCACCGCCCGCCTCGGGATCAACCGGCCGAGCTGGCTCGCGATTGCGGCCGCGGTCGGCTGCGGGT
The DNA here is from genome assembly GCA_038232775.1 of Thermomicrobiales bacterium. Lineage (GTDB taxonomy): Bacteria > Chloroflexota > Chloroflexia > Thermomicrobiales > UBA6265 > JBBSNJ01. The sequence goes on along the minus strand of JBBSNJ010000203.1, from coordinate 3,182 downwards.
TGCTCGGGTTGGTGGTCCAGTCGGTGGTCGGCATCTTCGCCGTGCTCTTGCAGCCGGAGGTGATCGCCGAGCTCGACCGCGTCACCGACCAAATCACCTCCCAGCTCCAGAATCCGCTCGGCGCCGCCGCGGTCGGGATCGGGGCCGGCATCGGCGAGGAGCTCTTCTTCCGGGGGGCGATCCAGCCGCGCTACGGCATCTGGCTGACCTCGGTCGCGTTCGCGCTCTTCCACGCCCCGCAGTACGGGCTCAACCTGGCCGTGCTCGGGCTCTTCCTGGTCAGCGTCCTGTTCGGCCTGCTCCGCGCCCGCTTCGGCACCACCGCGGCGATGACCGCCCACGCCGTCTACAACTTCACCGTCGTCATGCTCCAGGTCCTCGCCACTTCGTAGACGCCAGGCGCCAGGCGCCAGGCGCCAGACGCCAGACGCCAGTCGCCAGTAGTGAGTAGCCAGTAGTCAGTAGTCAGTATGGCGCCCAGCATCGGCTGGTCGTCTTACTGCCGTCCGCCGTCTGGCGTCTGGCGTCTGGCGTCTGGCGTCTCTGCGGCGTTGGCCCTATTGCTGCGAAGATGGGCGCTGTTGACTCATTCCGGCCGGTTGTGCCGCTGCACCGGCGGCCGGCGGCCAGCGACCGCGGAGATCATCATGCGACTCGTCGAGATCCGGGACCTCGACGGTCCCAACCTGTTCTTGCCGCGACCGGCGATCAAGATCGAGCTGGCGGCGGCGGCGGAGGATCTGACGGCCAACGCCTTGGCGGCGCTGGCCGCCCGCCTGGAGCCGCTCGGCGTCAGCGACGAGGCGGCGCCGGCGGGGGGCGACGCCCTCGGCGTCCTCCTCGGCGATGCCCTGGTCGCCCTCCACGAGCGGGCGGGGGCGCCCGAGCCGGAGACGAGCTGGGTCGAGCTCGAGACCCTGGGCCACTGGGCGCTCGCCTTCGGCTGGGAGCGCCGCCGCTTCGCCCTCGCCGCCGCCGAACTGCTGGCCGCGGTCGCGACCGGCGACGCCCCCCCGGCCGACCTCCACGCCGCCGCCGACGGGCTGCGGGCGGCGCTGGCGGCGGACGAGACGGACCCCGACGAGCGGCCGAAGCTGCTGCGCGACGCCGACCGCGACCGCGGTGGTGGCCGGCCGCGGCTCGTCGCCGTCACCGGCACCAACGGCAAGACGACCACCACCCGCTTGATCGCCCACCTCCTCCGCGGCGCCGGCCGCCGCGTTGGCTGGACCTCGACCGTCGGCGTCTACGTCGAGGGGGAGCTCGTCATCGAGGGGGACTACACCGGGCCGGCCGGCGCCTGGCGCCTGTTCGAGGAGCCGGACCTCGACGTCGCCGTGCTCGAGACCGCCCGCGGCGGCATCCTGCTGCGCGGGCTCGCCTTCGAGAGCTGCGACGTCGGGGTGATGACCAACGTCAGCGGCGACCATCTCGGGCTGCACGGGATCGAGACCGTCGACGGCCTGGCGCGGGTCAAGTCGACCGTGCTCCGGGCCGCCCGGCCGGAAGGGTGGGCGGTGCTCAACGCCGACGACGCCCGCGTCCGCGGGCTGGCCGGGGAGCTGCACGCCTCCCCCTTCTGGGTGACGCGGCAGCCGGAGAACGCGACCGTCGCCGCCGACCTCGCCGCCGGCGGCCGGGCGCTGCTGGTGCGCGGGGGGGAGATCGTCGAGGCCCACGGCGCGGAGTCGACGCCGCTGATCGCGACCGACGCGGTCCCGATCGCCTTCGGCGGTTTGGCCGAGCACATGCTCGAGAACGCCCTCTGCGCCGCCGCCGCCTGCCGCGCGCTCGGGCTCTCCCGCGAGGAAGTGGCCGCCGGGCTCGCCAGCTTCGGCAGCGACCCGGAGCACAACGCCGGCCGCCTCCACGTCTACGACCTGGCCGGGGCGACGGTGATCCTCGACTACGCCCACAACGAGGTCGGGCTCGGCCATCTGCTGCGCCTGGCCGAAGGGTTCCGGGGCGAGGGGGGCCGCCTGACGGCGATCATCGGCACCGCCGGCGACCGGGGCGACGAGGCGCTGCGGGAGATGGGGCGGCTCGCGGCCGAGGCGAGCGACCGCGTCATCGTCAAGGAGACCCGCCGCTACCTGCGGGGCCGGGCCGACCCCGCCGAGATGAACGCCCAGTTCCTGGCCGGGATCGCGGCCGCGGGCGAGCCGCCGCACGAAGTCGCCCCCGGCGAGCTGGAGGCGCTCGACCTGGCTCTCGCCGAACTCCAGCCGGGCGACGTGGTCGCGATGATGACGATCGAGGAGGGGGCGGCGGCGCGGGAGAAGGTGGCGGCGGCCGGCCACCCCAAACGCTGATCCAAAACCCGTTCCGACGGTGCGGCTCCGGGCCGCGCTCGGAGGCTGGGGAGCTTCACCCCTATTCCGAGCGCGGGACTGGGGGCCAGGGGGGCGGGAGCTTGCCCCGAGCGGAGCCAGAGGGCCGATAGGGAACCCAGGTGATCGCTTCTGATTGCCGCCAGAGGCCCTCACCCCCAGCCCCCTTCCCCCTGTCCCGTGCGCGGGAGAGGGGAGCCGGTCCAGCGTCTAGAGCGGCTATGAGAAGCGTTGTCGGCGTCGATCTGGGTAGGGGCGCTGCTTGTTGCGCCCGTCGGCCGGAAGCCGACAACCGACGTCACCGGTCCTCGAGCAAGCGGGGGGACAACTCCTCTGCACGGCGTTGTAGGAGCGGAACCGTTCAACCGGATTTCGTCTGACGGTCTCTGCTGGAGCGGCGGAACCGGTCAGCCGGGCCTCATCTTCGCGCCCCTCGCCGGTGGCGTCTCCGGCACCAGCGGGGAGGGGCGCGAGGGCCGCCGGGGTATTGACAGGATGGCGATACGGTGATAGAGATAGGGGGCGGGACGGACGCGAGTGCGGATGCCCGCCCGACGGACGGAGAGGTCGCCTTCACCACGCGCCGATCGGCGCGGCCCCGAGCCGGGGCACCGGGCGGCCGAGCGCCGAGCGAACGCAGACAGGACCGACCGATGGCGATGCGAGCACACTTCGACGGGAAAGGAGGGAAGACCATGGTCAAGCTGACTGCCATCTATCGATGGTTCGGCGACGGCGTTGGTGTCGCCCCGACCTGCCCGCGGGAGGAGTCTGCCCGTCGCTGGTGACGCTTCGGCGTCCGCGCGACGCCGCCTTGCAGTCTCCTCCCCCGGTCGGCCCAGCCGATCCGGG
>JBBSNJ010000202.1:0-6083 GCA_038232775.1 Thermomicrobiales bacterium | reverse complement strand
TCGAACCGGTATGCTGGCGGCCGCGGCGACCGACGAGCGACGCGGACGGGTCTGGGGAGGTACGGCGTGACGGAGAACGGTTCGGCGCTCCACGTCCTGCCGGCGACGGAGCTGGCGCGCCTGATCCGCGGCCGGGAGGTGTCGGCGGTCGAGGTGATGGCGGCCCACCTGGCCCAGATCGAGGCGGTGAACCCGGCGGTCAACGCGGTCGTCACGCTGGTGCCGGAGCGGGCGCTGGCGGGGGCGCGGGCGGCGGACGCGGCGCTGGCGCGGGGAGACGAGATCGGCCCCCTGCACGGGCTGCCGGTGGCGCACAAGGACTTGGTGCCGACGGCCGGCATCCGGACGACCTTCGGCTCGCCGATCTACGCCGACCACGTGCCGGACGTCGACGGCCTGGTCGTCGAGCGGCTGCGGGGGGCGGGGGCGATCACGCTCGGGAAGACGAACACGCCGGAGTTCGGGGCTGGGTCGCAGACGTTCAACCCGGTCTTCGGGGCGACCCGCAACCCGTACGATCTGGGCAAGACCAGCGGCGGATCGTCTGGCGGGGCGGCGGCGGCGCTGGCCTGCGGCATGGTGCCGATCGCCGACGGCAGCGACCTGGGGGGCTCGCTGCGCAACCCGGCCAGCTTCTGCAACGTGGTCGGCTTCCGGCCGTCGCCGGGGCGGGTGCCGGGCTGGCCGAGCCAGGCACCCTGGTTCCCCTTCTCGGTCCAGGGCCCGATGGGGCGGACCGTGGCGGACGTCGCCCTGACCCTCTCGGCGCTGGCGGGGCCGGACGCGCGGGCCCCGCTCTCGCTCGGCTGGGGACCAGGCGAGGGATTCCGGCGACCGCTCGACCGCGACTTCCGGGGGGCGCGGCTGGCCTGGAGCCGGGATCTCGGTGGGCTGCCGATCGACCCGCGGCTGACCACGGTCCTGGAGGACCAGCGGGGGGTCTTCTCGGACCTGGGCTGCGAGCTGGTCGAGGCTGAGCCGGCGATGGCGGGAGCGGACGAGGCGTTCGCCGCCTGGCGGGCCTGGATCTTCGAGCTCGGGCAGGGGGCGGAGCTCGACGCGCACCGCGACCAGATGAAGGCGACGGTGGTCTGGAACATCGAGGAGGGGCGCCGCTTGACGGGGCCGGCGCTGGCCGCGGCCGAGCGGGGGCGGGCGGCGATGGCGGAGCGGGTGGTCGCCTTCATGGGGGAGCACGAGTTCCTGCTGCTGCCGGTCTCCCAGGTGCCGCCCTTCCCGGTCGAGGAGGAGTACCCGACCGAGATCAACGGCGTCGCGATGGAGAGCTACATCGCGTGGATGCGGACCTGCTCCCGGATCACGGTGACGGGGCTGCCGGCGATCTCGGTGCCGGCCGGCTTCACCCCCGAGGGGCTGCCGATCGGGCTCCAGATCGTCGGCCGGCCGGGCGACGACTTGGGCGTCTTGCAGTTGGCGCACGCCTTCGAGGGGGCGACTGAGGTCTGGCGGCGGCGGCCAGGGGTGGCGGAGCCCAGGAGGAGCGGCGTGGGGGAGCTGGGAGAGGAGTGATACGAACTTCGGTTGAACCGTTCCGCTATCGGGAGCAGGGTAAGCCCCCCTCTCCCGCGAAGGGGAGAGGGGGAAAGGGGTCGGGGGTGAGGGCCTCTCTCCGGGTAGCCGAAGTCATGACCCGGCTTCCGAGTGACGGGTCCGGCGATCGTCCCCCCCCGAAGTGGCGCGCGGACCCCGCCCGAGACCGCCGCTACGACCCGAGCTCGTCGACCCGCACGAACCGCCCCTCGTCGGCCGAGCGGTAGGCCGCCTCGAGGAGTTCGACCACCCGGGCGCCGAGCGCGCCGGGGGATTGATTCTCCGCCTCCCGCCCGAGCAGCAGATCGACCAGGTGGCGCGACGTCGCCGCCTGCGGGTAGCGCGCCTCGGCCGATACGGTCGGCAGGTGCTCGACCCCGCCATCCTCGGTGTAGATGGCAGCGGTGCCGGCCATCGCGTCGAGCAGCGCGTAGCCGGTCGCGCCGTAGAGGCGCAACTCCAATTGCCCGTTCCCCCCCTGCGCGACAGGAATGCCGCCGGTGCTCGCCAGCGTGCCGACCGTCCCCCCGCCGAACCGGACGCTGAGCGCGTCGCAGAGATCGACTGCCAACCCGAAGCCGGCCATCGCCGCCGCCACCGCGACCGGCTCCAGACCGGTCAGCCAGAGCAAGAGCCCGGCGGCGTGGGTCACCTGCGTCTGGCCCTGACCGCCGCCGGCGACCGCCGGGTCGCTGTAGGTGCCGGCCCCCGGTCCGGTCACCTCCCAGCCGAAGGCGCGCTCGTAGGCCGCCGGGTTGCCCCGGTAGTACTCGATCACCATCGACGCGAAGAGGCCGTGGACGAGCTGGAGCTGGCCGAGCCGGCCGCCCGCGATCGCCTCCCGCAGCCGTTGGTACTGCGGCACGAAGTGGTACGGGTAGCCGACCACCAGCGGCACCCCCCGCTCCTCCGCCAGCCCGACCAGCGCCCGCGCCTCGTCCGCGCGCAGCACCATCGGCTTCTCGACCATCACCCCGACGCCGCGCTCGAGCGCGTCCCGCGCGATCGCGAAGTGGGTGGCGTGGGGGGTGGCGACGACGACGCCGTCGAGCCGCTCGGCCTCGATCATCGCCCGGTGGTCGGCGTAGCGGCCGGCGACCCCGAAGGCGTCCCCCGCCCGCCGCAGCGCCGCCTCGTCCCGGTCGGCGATGGCGACCAACTCGGCCGCCGGATACCCCCGCAGCGACGGCAGATGGACCGACGTCGACCACCACCCCGTGCCGACGACCCCGATCCGCGCCCGCGCTCCCTCCCCCGCGCTCATCTCCCCCTCCCCGCTGGTCCCCGCCCCCCAGGCAGGTTCGGACGACCCTGATCGGCCACTATAGGCCCCGCCGGACCGCTGTCAAACGATGCCGCGGCGCGACGCCAGCGCACGTCATCCACCCGGATCGCCGCGACCCTGCCCCCTCCTTCGGCCGGGTTCGCCACCGCGGCCCGGCGATTGAACCCCGACCGGGTCGGGCGGCCCAGGTGCTCCACGGTCGAGCCGGCTCAGCCCAGACCCCGCACCAGCAACCCCACCACCGCCCCGCCCAGGATCAGCCAGGCGGAGTTGGCCTTGAACCGGATCAAGGCCAGGGCGGCGCCCACCGCGAGCAGGGCGGTCAGCCAGTCGACGATCGCCGCCCGGCCGAGGGTCCAGGCGACGGCGGCCATCAGCGCCACGGCGGCCACGTTGACCCCGTCGAGGAAGCCGGCCGCCCAGGTCGACCGCCGCAGCCGGGGGACGAGCGGGTTGAGGACCGCGACCAGGACGAAGGCGGGGAGGAAGATGCCGAGCGTCGCCAGCGCGGCGCCCCCCCAGCCGCCGACCAGAAAGCCGACGAAGGTGGCGGTGGTGAAGACCGGACCGGGCGTGAACTGGCCGACGGCGACGGCGTCGAGGAGCTGCTGCTGGCTCAGCCAGCCGAGCCGGTCGACCAGGTCCCCTTCGAGGAAGGCGAGCAGCACGTAGCCCGAGCCGTAGAGGGTGGCGCCGATGCGGAGGAAGAGGAGGAAGAGGCGCCACGCCTCGTAGGGGGCGGCGGCGGTCGCCAGGGCGAGGAGCCCGGCGGCGGCGGTCGCCGGCTGGGCGAGGAGCCCGAGCGGGGCGAACGCGAGCCCCAGCGTTCGGCTGCGCCAGCGCCCGGCTCCGGAGCGGATCAGGGCGACCAGCAGCCCGAAGCCGAGCAGGATCGCCAGCTCGTTGCCGCCGAGCAGCGCCAGCGCCAGCGCGATCAGCCCGACCGCCGCCAGCAGCGCCGACTTCGCCGCCGTCCGCAGCAGCCCCCAGATCGCCTGGACGACGACGGCGATCACGACCGGCTTGACGCCATAGAGAAGCCACTCGCCAGCGGGGGTCTCCCCGTAGCGGACGTAGAGCCAGGCGAGGGCGAGGGTGATCAGCGCCGCCGGCAGGATGAAGAGGGCGCCGGCGACGGCCAAGCCGCGCCGCCCGGCTTGCTCGTAGCCGGTGTGGATCACCATCTCGGTCGAGTTCGGGCCGGGGATCAGGTTGGTCGCCCCGAGCAGGTCGAGGAAGTGCTCGTCGCTCGTCCACCGCCGGCGGACGACGACCTCCTCCCGCAGCAGCGCGATGTGGGCCGCCGGCCCGCCGAAGGCGGTGCAGCCGAGCTTCAGGGCGACGAGGGCGACGTCGCGGAGGCCGCCGGACGACGTGTCCGGTTCGTCGGCCGGGGCGGCAATCGGGCCGGTGGGGGTCAACGCCTCGTCCTCCCGCGGTCCGCCGTCATCCGCCGCCCGCCGCCCGGCCGCTCGCTACCCCTTGAGCGCCCCGGCCATGATCCCCTCGATGAAGCGGCGCTGGAAGAGGAGAAAGATCAGCACGATCGGCAGGGTGCCCATGAAGGACCCCGCCATCACCGCCCCGTACTCCTGCTGGTACGGCCCGATCAGGGACGGCAGGCCGAGGCTGACGGTGAAGCGGTCGTCGCTGGTGATCATGATCAGGGGCCAGATGTAGTCGTTCCAGGAGGCGGTGAAGAAGAGGATGCCGAGGACCGCGATCGCCGGTTGGGCGAGGGGGAGAATCACTTTGGTGAAGATCCCCCACTCGCCGGCGCCGTCGATCCGGGCCGCCTCCAGCAGCTCGTTCGGGATGCCGAGCAACTGCTGCCGCGCCAGGAAGACGCCGACCGCCTGGGCGGTGAAGGGGAGGATCAGCGCCCAGTAGGTGTCAGTCCAGCCGAGGTCGGTCATCAGCCCGAAGAGGGGGACGAGGATCACGTAGAGGGGCAGCGTCAGGGTGGCGATGACGAGGAGGAAGAGCACGCGCTTGCCGCGGAACTCGAACTTGGCGAAGGCGTAGCCGGCCATCAGCGAGAGGGCGATCGCCACCAGGGTCCGGGCCAGGGCGACGAAGAGCGAGTTGCCGAACCAGCGGACGAAGCTCGTCTCCTCGAACAGGAGGCGGTAGTTGCCGAGGTAGAGGTTCTCCGGGAAGAGCCGAAACGGGATCGTGTAGATCTCGCTCCCCGGCTTGAGCGAGGCCGCGATCATGTAGACGAAGGGCATCACCGTCAGCAAGACCAGCGTCAGCAGCAGCGCGTTGCCGACGATCTGGAGAGCGCGGCCGCCCGGGCCGAGGCCGACCGTCATCTCCGGTTCCTTTCGTCCGCTTGCGTCGTCATCGCGCTCAATCCTCGCCGAAGGCGCGGAACAGGAGGAGCTGCAAGCCAGCGAGCAGGGTGCTGATGATCGCCAGCGAGTAGCCGATGGCCGAGGCGTACCCTTGGTCGAACTGGCGGAAGCCGACCTCGTAGAGGTAGACCGCCAGCGTCAGCGAAGCATCGGAGGGGCCGCCGCCGGTCAGGAGGAAGGGGATCTCGAAGATCTGGTACGAAAAGATGATCGCCTGGACGACGACGAAGAGGATCGTCGGCCGCAGCAGGGGGAGGGTGACGGTCCAGAAGATCGTGCGGCGGGAGGCGCCGTCGAGGGCCGCCGCCTCGGCCAGCTCCTCCGGGATGTTCTGCAAGCCGGCCAGAAAGTAGAGGCTGTTGAGCCCGAGATAGGTCCAGATCGCGACCATGATGATCGCGGGGAGAGCCAACCGCTCGGAGCGGAGCCAGTTGAAGGTCGGCAGATCGAGCGCGGCGAGGAAGCCGTTGAGGAGGCCGAAATCGGTGTCGAGGACGAGGCTGAACATCAGGGCGATGACGACGAAGGAGGTGATGTTCGGCAGGAAGTAGGCGACGCGGTAGAAGCTCTGGAGATTGGCCGAGGGGACGACGAAGGAGCGGACGAGGAGGGCGACACCGAGGGCCAGCGGGCTGAGGATACCGACGCTGGCGAGGGCATAGAGGGTGGTGTTGAGGAGCGCCTTCAGGTAGCGCCCGTCGGCGAGGAGGGCGCGGTAGTTCTCGAGGCCGACGAAGCTGGGGGTGGAGATGCCGACCTGCTCGAAGAAGCTGAGGCGAAAGGCGGCGAGGACGGGATAGAGCAGAAAGGTGACGTAGACGAGGAAGAAGGGAGCCAGGAAGAGGTACGGCGTGATCCTGGGGCTGCCGGGGGCGCCCCGGCGCCGCCGT
>JBBSNJ010000201.1:0-6090 GCA_038232775.1 Thermomicrobiales bacterium | reverse complement strand
GGGACCCCTCGGCGGCACTCCAGCGGCGGGCGGGGCCGGCGAAGGTCGGCCGCGGAACGGCGGTCTCGCCTGGAAGGGATCGCCCGTTCTCCGCTTGCTATACTGCGACGGCCTCGCCTGCCCCGGTCCGCCCCTGCCGGCGACGGCCACGCTCGGGGGCTCCTTCGGCGGTCATGGTTCGCGGTCCAGGGGGCGGGACGGGAGAGGAGCTCGGGGACAGATGGAACCGAGTGCCGTGCAGGCGATCACCCGCGTGGCGTCCGACAACGTCGAGCGGGTGGTGGTCGGCAAGCGGCACGAGGTGCTGCTGGTGCTGGTCGCCCTGCTCTGCCGCGGCCACGTCCTGATCGAGGACGTGCCGGGGGTCGGCAAAACGGTCTTGGCGAAGGCGATCGCGCGCTCGATCGGCTTCGCCTTCAAGCGCATCCAGTTCACGCCCGACCTGCTGCCGAGCGACATCACCGGTGTTAATGTCTTCAACCAGCAGGCTGGCCGGTTCGAGTTCCGACCGGGACCGATCGTCGCCCAGCTCGTGCTAGCGGACGAGATCAACCGGGCGACGCCGAAGACGCAGTCGGCACTACTGGAAGCGATGGAGGAGGGGCAGATCACCGTCGACGGCGTGACCCACCCCCTCCCCTCACCGTTCGTCGTGCTGGCGACCGAGAACCCGATCGAGTACGAGGGCACCTTCCCGCTGCCGGAGGCCCAGCTCGACCGCTTCCTGATCCGCCTCTCGCTCGGCTACCCCGGGCGCGCCGGGGAGCTCGAGATGCTCGACCGGCAGCACCGGGCGCATCCGCTCGACGCGCTGCGCCAAGTGCTGCCGGTCGAGGATTTGATTCGGGCTCAAGCCGCGGTGCGGGAGGTCCACGTCGCGCCGCCGGTCCGGGAGTACATCGTCGCCCTGGTCGAGGCCACCCGCAGCCACGACGACGTCTATCTCGGCGCCAGCCCCCGCGGCTCGCTCGCGCTCTACAACGCCTCGCGCGCCTGGGCGGCGCTGCACGGTCGCGATTATGTCGTTCCGGACGACGTCAAGGACCTGGCCGAGCCGACGCTCGCCCACCGCGTCATCGTCGACCCGTCGGCCCGCTTGAAGCAGATCGACAGCCGGCTGGTGATCGGCGATCTGCTCGGCCGCATCCCGGTCCCCGGTGCCCAGCCAGCGCCGGCCGCCGTCGGTCGCACCTGGGGTGCCCGCGTCGCGGGCGCCTAGCGGAGCGAGGGGAGCGTGGGCGGCTGGAAGATCGCGACGCTGCTCGCCTTCGCCCTGGTGGCCGGGCAGGTCACGGACTGGGAGGTGGCCGACCAGCTCGCGATCGCGCTCGTGGTGCTGCTGGCTGGCGCCTGGAGCTGGAGCCGGCTCAGCCTCGGCGGCGTCGGTCTGGAGCGCCAGACGGCGAGCGACCGCGCCCAGGTCGGGGAGACGCTGCGGGAGCGGTTCGAGGTCCGCAATCGAGGCCGCCTGGCCAAGCTCTGGCTGGAGGTGATCGACCATTCGACCCTCCCCCACCACGCCGCCGGCCGGGTGCTGCACCTGAGAGGACGGGGGCGAGCCGCCTGGGAGGTCGAGACCCGCTGCCGGCGGCGGGGCCGCTTCCGGGTCGGGCCGGTGACGCTGCGGGCGGGCGACCCGCTGGGACTCTTCCCCCGGCGGCGGGCGATCCCGGACAGCCACGAAATCGTCGTCTACCCGGCCGTGATCGATCTCCGGGGCGCCTCGTTGCCGACCGGGCTCCTCACCGGCGGCGCCGCCGTCGAGCGCCGGAGCGCGATGGCCACCCCAAACGTGGCCGGCGTCCGCGACTACACGCCGTCGGATGGCTTCAACCGGATCAGTTGGTCGGCGACGGCGCGGCTCGGCCGTTTGATGGTCAAGGAGTTCGACGTCGATCCGTCGTCCGACGCCTGGATCGTTCTCGACCTCGAACGCGCCGTGCACCGGGCGGCCGTCGGGCACCCGCCGGAGGTGGACTTCGCCGGGGTCGCGCCGCCGGTCGAGCACTGGCTCGATTCGACCGAGGAGTACGCCGTGACGCTGGCGGCGTCCCTGGCGCGGCTGCTCCTGGCCCAGGGCCGGGCGGTCGGTCTGATCGCCCATGGCGCCGGCGCCGGGGTGCTGCCGGCCGACCGCGGCGAGCGGCAAATGGTCAAGGTGCTGGAGACCCTGGCGGTCGTCGCCGCCGACGGCCAGCGCCCCTTGGCCGTCGTGCTGGCGGCCGAGAGCCGGCGCTTCACCCGGCACGATACACTCCTGCTCGTCACCCCGTCGACCGCCGAAACGTGGGTCGGCGCCGTCGCGGAGCTGAGTGGCCGGCGGGTGCGGGCGACCGCCGTCCTGGTCGAGGCGGAGACATTCGCGCCCGCACCGTCGGCGTTGCTGGTGGTTGGTCGCCTGGTGGCGGCCGGAATCACGACCCACGTGGTTAAATACGGCGACGAGTTGGCGGGGGCGCTGTCCGGGACGTCCCCGACCGGCTCGGCAGCGGCGGGGCGGCGAGGTGGTTGAAGCCAGGACGGGGCGAACGGAGACGAACGATCCCTCGGGCCGGCCGCGGCGCGGACCGGGCTTGGCGCCGGCCGAGGGGTGGCCGACCCTCCTGCTGCACGCCACGCTGGTCGTCGCCACGGCCTGGACGATGGAGCGAGCGGCCGGGGCGCCGGGCCGGACCGTCCTGGTCGTGGCCGCCCTCGGCGGGCTGCTGGTCGGCTTCGGGCTGGCGAAGCTGCGCCCACCCGATTTGCTCGCCCACCTGATCGCCTTCAGCGGCGGAGTGGGGCTGGCCTTCGGGCTCGCGGTCGCCCGCGTCGACCCGCTGCTGGAGGGGTGGCGGGATCGCCTCCGATTCCAGTGGGAGATGGTGCTCGACTGGTACCGGCGCCTCCTCTCCAGCGGGAACCTGGACGACCCCCACCTGTTCGCGGCGGTGGTCGCCCTGACGGTGTGGCTGGTTGCTTACACTTCGGGCTGGGTGCTCTACCGGCGCGGCTGGCTGACGACCGCTCTGGTCGTGCCCGGCGTCATCGCCGTCGTCAATCTCGGCTACGCGCCGGCTGGACCCGCCCCGCTCATCCTGTTCGTGGTCGCGGCCTGCCTGATGGCGGCCCGCCACCACCTCTACCGCCGGGAGCGGGACTGGGCGCACGCCCGGATGGCCCGGCCGCGGCGGCTGCGGTGGCACTTCCTGGGGGCTGGCGCCAACCTTGCCCTGCTGGTGGCCGTGCTGACCTGGTCGCTGCCGCTCGGCGCCCGGGAGCTGGTCGCGACCGCGGTCTGGCAGCGGCTGGAAGAGCCATGGGGATCGACGGTCGCTCGCCTGGAGGAGCTGGCCGCCGACCTGCCCGGACCGCGGCGATCGGGAGCGAGTTCCTACGCCTCGTTCGACGACGAATTCCGCCTCGGCGGTCGGCTCAATCTGAGCGACGAACCGGCGGCCGTGCTGCGCCCGAACCCTGATACCCCAGGCCGGCCCACCTACCTGGTCGGACGGCGGTACAACGTCTACGACGGCCGGGGCTGGTCGAGCGACGCGCCCGAGAGCTTCGCACCCGCGGACGACCAAGGCCGCGGCTACTCGTCGCAGATGAGCTTCGCCGCCGGTCTCGGGGTCCATCTCTCACCGAGCCTGAACGAGAAGCCGACCACGACCGGCGGCGAGATCGAGCTGCTGCGGCCGAAGGGGAAGCTGCTGCTGACGACCGACACTTTCCTCACGGCCGATCGCAAGTTCAACGTCGAACTGTCCTGGGAGCAGGTGACCGACCGGACCTACGACCTCACCGGCGACAGCTTGCGGGTCGTCCTCGCCCGACTGCCGGTCGATCTGCGGGCGATGACCGCCCTCCTCTGGGAGGCCGACTTCGGCACCGCGCTCGACCCGACACCGCGACCAAGCGACCGGCGGCTGGCGGCGGAGGTGGCCGCCGAGCGGACGAAGCTCGCCGGCCGTTTCCTCGACGTCCGTTGGCGCGCCGGCCCCGACGGGCGGGTCAGCGAGCTGATCGTCTCGGGCCAACTGCCGGTCTACGACGACGTCGAGGCCGTCTTCAGCGGTCCCCCGGTGGAGGCGAACGAGCGCTACGGCGTCACCGGTCTGGCAAGCACCGCCGATCCGGATGAGCTGCGCGCGGCCGGGACCGACTACCCGTCCTGGGTCGCCGACCGCTACCTCGAATTGCCCCCCACCGTCACCGAGCGGACCCGAGCGCTGGCGGCGGAGCTGGGTGGTGCCGGGGCCACCCCCTTCGACGTCGCCCAGGCGGCCGAGGACTACGTGCGGCGGACGATCCGGTACGAGGAGAACATCGAGGCCCCTCCGTCCGACCAGGACGTGGTCGACTACGTCCTGTTCGAGAGCCAGGAAGGCTACTGCGAGTACTACGCCTCGGCGATGGCGGTGCTGCTGCGGGCGGAAGGAATCCCGGCGCGGGTGGCCGGCGGCTACTTCGCGGTGCCGTGGGACGACGACCAAGGCGGCTTCCTCTACCGGGAGAAGAACGCCCACCTCTGGGTCGAAGTCTTCTTCCCGAACTACGGCTGGATCCCGTTCGAGCCGACCGCCAACCGGAGCGAGATGAACTACGGCGACGTCCAACCCGAGACAGCGGCGACCCCGGTGCCGACCCCGGCGCCGGAGCCGACGCCGGACCTCGGCGTCGCGACTCCCGCCGCCGCCGCCGGGATCGAGCCCCCCAACGACGGCGGCGGGCGTTTCGCCGGCGGCACCGGCGGGCTGGGCTGGTGGACGCTGGTGATCGGGGGCCGGGGCGGCCTCGGCCTGCTGGCCGGCGCGGCAACCTGGGCTTGGGGCCTGCGCGGCCTGACGCCGGCGGCCGGGCTCTACGCCCGCTCGGTGCGGCTCGGTCGCTGGTTGGGGGTGGCGGCGTCGCCGGCGACAACCCCGGCCGAGTACGCCGATCGGCTCGGGCGGGTGGTACCGACGGCCCGCCACTCCGCCCGCGTCGTCAGCGACTATTACAGCCACGAATCGTTCGCGCCGCGGCCGGCTGACGCGGCGGCGGCGGCGCGGGCGCGGGCGGCCTGGTCCGAACTGCGGCGGACGGCCGGGCGGGCCATGATCCGGCGGCGGGGCGCGGTCAAGCAGCGGAGGAACGGGGATGGCTGAGCCGGCGGCGGCGGGCCGCGTGCTGGTCGCGGGCGCGATCAACACCGATCTCGTGGCCCGAGTTGGTCGAGCCCCGGCCGCGGGCGAGACGGTCACCGGCAGCGCCTTCGCCATCTTCGGCGGCGGCAAAGGCGCGAACCAAGCGGTCGCCGCCGCCCGCGCGGGAGCGACGGTCGCAATGCTCGGCGCGGTCGGAGCGGACGACTTCGGCCGGCAACGCCGGGAGGACCTCGCCGGCGAGGGGATCGACACCGGCGAGGTCGCGGTCGTCGAAGGGAGCGCTTCCGGCGTAGCCCTAATCGTCGTCGAGGCGGCGACCGGGCAGAACCGAATCGCGTACGTGCCGGGGGCGACGCTGCGGACGCCGGCCGCGGCCGCCCAGCGCCTGGTCGAACGATTCGCGCCGCGGGTGGCGCTGGCCACGCTCGAGCTCGGACCGGAGACGACGCGGGCGCTCTGCGAGGCGGCGAGGGCACGGGGCACGACGGTGCTCCTGAACGCGACCCCGGAGGCAGCCGAGGGTCGAGATTTGGCCGGGTTGGTCGACCTCCTGATCGTCAACGAAACCGAGGCGGCCGATCTGCTCGGCCGCCCGGTCGAGGCGGCGGACGCGGCCGGGGCGGCGCGGGCGCTGACCGAACTGGGGCCGGGGACGGTCGTCGTCACCCTCGGCGCGGCGGGAGCGGTGGCGGTCAGCGAGGCGGGGGCGCTGGCCGTCCCGGCACCGACCGTCGAGGTGGTGGACACGACCGGATCCGGGGACGCCTTCTGCGGCGCCATGGCCGCGGCCCTCGCCGCCGGCGCGCCCCTCGCCGACGCGCTGCGCCGGGGCGTCGCGGCGGGCTCGCTGGCGGCGACCCGGGCGGGAGCGCAGCCGTCGATGCCGAGCCGGGTCGAGGTGGCGGCTTTGGTCGCTACGATGCCGGCGGCTGGTTGACCGATCCCCTGCAAGAGCCGCGTC
>JBBSNJ010000200.1:0-6090 GCA_038232775.1 Thermomicrobiales bacterium | reverse complement strand
GATGATCAGCGGCGGCAGCATCACGATCAGCCCTTGGGCGGCGATGTCCCAGTAGCGTGGACCGCGCAACGTGACATTGCCGGCCAGTTGGAGGGGCAGGGTTTTCGCGCGGTCGGTCGTCAGGGTCAAGGCGAAGAGGAACTCGTTCCAGGCGAAGACGAAGGCGAAGAGGAAGGCCACCACGAGACCGGGTAGCGCCAGCGGCAGGGCGATCCGGAAGAAGGCGCCGTAGCGCGAGGCGCCGTCGACCTGCGCCGCCTCCTCGATCTCGATCGGGAGGTCGGCGAAGTAGTCGCGCAGCAGCCAGATTACCAGCGGCAGGTTCATCGCGGTGTAGACCAGGATCAGGGCCGGCAGCCGGTCGAGCAGGTGCAGCCGGTCGAACAAGAAGAAGTAGGGCACCACCAGCGCCACCGGCGGGAACATCCGCTGCGAGACGAACCAGAAGGCGATGTCGCGGTTCTTCCACCGGCGGTAGCGGAAGCGGCTGAGCGCGTAGGCCGCCATCGCCCCCAGGATCACCGCCAGCGTCGCCGAGCCGAGCGCGGCGCCGAAGCTATTGCGCATCAGCAGCCCGACGGGACCCATCGCCGAGGCGCTGTAGCCCTCCCCCCCGCCGAAGATGTCCCGAAACGGCTCCAGCGTCGGCTCGAAATCGCCCCAGGGGAAGAAGGTCGGCACCCGGCCGTTGACCGCGCGTGAGGTCTTGACCGAGGTGACCACGGTCCAATAGAGCGGAAAGAGGGTGAAGACCGCCCAGGCCGCGAGGACGACGTAGAGGAAGATGCGCCCGACGCGGCTCCGACCCAAACCCATCTCACACCTCGTCCACGCGGCGGAAGGCCCGCAGGTAGAGCAGGAAGATCACGGACATCGTGATCACGATCGCCCAGGCGATCGTCGCCGTGAAGCCGTAGTTGGCGGTCCGGAAGCCGGCGACGTAAGCATAGAAGGTCAGCATCTCGGTGGCGGTACCCGGTCCGCCGCCAGTCAGGATGTAGACGGTGTCGAAGACCTTGAAGGCGTCGATCGCGCGCAGCAGCAGGATCGCGACCAGGTAGGGCTGGAGCAGCGGCAGGGTCATGTGGCGGAGCAGTTGCCAGGGAGAGGCTCCGTCGACGGTGGCCGCCTCGTAGAGCTCGGTCGGCAGCGACTCGAGCGCCGCCAGCGTCGCCAGCGCGACGAACGGCGTCCACTGCCAGACGTCGGTGATGATCAAGGAGATGATCGCCGAGTTCTGCCCGGCCAGCCACGTCACCGGCGGCAGCCCGACCGACTCCAAGAAGTAGTTGAGCGGCCCCTTGTTGTAGTCGAAGAGCATTTTCCAGGTGAACGAGACCGCGATCGGGGGCAGCAGCATCGGCAGCGCGAAGGCGAGGCGCATCGCGGCGCGACCCCGCGTCGCCGCTTGGAGGGCGAGCGCCACCAGCGACCCGAGCACCAACTCGAGCGCCGCCGCCCCCGCGACGTAGGCGAGGGTCTTCTGGAACGCCCCCCAGAATCGGCCGTCGGTCATCAGGTTGGTGACGTTGCCGAAGCCGGTGAACCATTCCACCCCCGGCATTCCGGCCTGCCAGGAGGAGAAAACGAGCGCGATCGAGAGGAGCAGCGGGAAGAGCCCCAGCAGCATCAAATAGAGCATCGCCGGTAGGAGGACGACGTACTTGGCGTTCTGGTCGGCCCGGTTGCGGCGGGGCGGCGCCGCCCGCCCCGCCGCCGGCGCCAAGGCCGGCGTGCTGCTGCTCAAAGGTCACTCCGCGTCTTGAGCGCGAACGGGGCACCGGCGTCCAGGGCGGCACCGGAGGCGGCCGGGTCCAGTGCAGAGCTACGAGATCCCGAGGTGGGCCCGGTAGGCCTCGATCTGCTGCTGGCGGCCCAGATCGTCGGTGATCTCGTTGAACTCGCGGACGCACTGGTCCATCGCTTCCTGCGGTTCCAGCTCGCCGGCGATCGCCTGGTTGGTGAAGAGCTCCAGCGTTTCCTGATAGCGGGCGGCGCCCGGCACCCGCGGATCGAAGACCGCGTTCGGGTGGTCGGTGGCGGCGATGATCGTCTGGATGTAGAGCTTCGCCTCCTCCTCGTCCCAGCCAGCCGCGACCCATGGCTCGAGGGTCGTGCCGTGGGAGTTGCGCCACGGCTGGTACCCAGAGTCGGGCGAGGCGACGTCGACGGCGCTGATCTCGGGGCTACCGTGGAACTTGATCCACTCCCAGGCCGCGTCCTGGTTCTCCGACTGCGAGGTGATGTAGTACGACCAGCCGTTGTAGGCATGGGTCGGGGTGCGGTGGACTTCGCCGCCCGGCATCGTCACCCAAGAGTCGGTCTGCCAGTCGAAGTACTCGGTGACGCCGGGCGTCAGCGCGAAGCCGATCTCCCCCTTGACCAGCGAGTCGTCCGAGACCGAGGCCGGCCCGATGTCGCCCCAGTCGAGCGTCATCACGGCCGTCCCGTTGATCATGTCGGCGATGACGCTGGCGCGGTCGGCGTCGAGCCCGGGTCGCATCGCCCCCCGGATCACGTCGATGAACTCGGTCAGGCCGCGGACGTAGCCCTCGTTGTTGATCAGCGGATTCATGTCCGGATCGAAGATGTAGATGCCCGAGACCTGCCCCGGCGCCCGGTCGGTCGGCACCACCGAGTAGGGCGCCGTCCACGGGTAGGAGTACCAGTACGACTGTTGGCCGCGGAGGACGCAGGTGATGAAGCCGTAGCCTTCGCCCTCGCTGCTCCAGTCGGCGCCGCCGCCGTCGGGGCTGAAGAACTTGGCGACCTCGACGAATTCGGTCAGCGTCTGCGGCGGATTCGGCAGATCCTTGCTGGTTGCCGCCCGGTACGCCTCCTGCCACTGGGGATCGTCGAAGATGTCCTTCCGGTAGAACATCGTCTGGTTGTCGTTGTCGACGATGAAGGTGTAGGTCTGCCCCGCCCACGAGTTCTTGCGCTTGATCCCTTCCGGGATGTCGGTCCAGGCGAGCATCTCGTCTTCGAGATCGCGATCGATGAACGGCTGGAGGGGAATTGCGTAGTCGAGGTTGACGAAGTCGGGCATCCAGGTGTTGGCCAGCAGCAGCAGATCGAAGTCGCCGCTGTTGCTCTGGGCGACCTGCTGGGCGCGGGCGAAGAGATCGGCGTTCGGGGCCTCGACAACCTGAACGTCGGCCCCGGTCAGCTCCTTGAAGCGCTCGGCGTGGAACCGGATCGGCCCCGAGATCAGCGGTCCGGTCTGGGTGAAGACGCGCAGCGTGACCCCGTCGAAGCGGGGCGGCTCCTGCGCCAGCGCCCGCGACGGCCCCAGCCCGAGGCGGCCGCCGGCCAGCGCCGCCGCCCCGGCGCCGAGCCCGCCCTTCAGCAGCGAGCGGCGGCTGGCACCCCGCCCCGCGGCGCGGTCGATCCGTTCCTGAGCTTGTCGCATCGCGTGGCTCTCCATCGAGCTCCTCCTCCGGCGCTTGAGGCGCCACATGTCGTCCACCATCCGCCCCGCCCTCGGGGCGCGTGACCCGTGAACGACCTCGCGTTCGGCCGACTTTCCCATCGTCCCTGCCGCTTGTCAATGGTCCGGCAGCCCCATCGTGGAGGGTCGGTGCCCGACGTCCCTGTTCCTCCCCGGCGGGGTGCCCGCGTAGAATTGGGGGTAGGCTGAGGGCAGGCCGAGCGCCGCTCCGGGTCCTCGGCCGGGGAATCGGGAGAGAGAACCGCCGATGATGACGACCGCGCCGCTCCGTTCGCCGCGACCCGTCGAGTGGCCGAAGCTCCTGCTCAGCGTCGCACTCTGCCTAGCCGTCGGCATCGTCGCCGGCCTGGCCACGGCGGGGGGCGTCCGCGACTGGTACCCGACGATCGCGAAGCCGGCCTGGACCCCCCCGAACGCCCTATTCGGACCGGTCTGGACTCTCCTCTACGCCCTGATGGGAGTCTCCCTCTACCTGATCTGGCGGGCCGGGCGCGGTGACCGCGACAACCGCGCCACACTCCTCCTGTTCGCCGTCCAACTGGCCCTCAACGCCGGCTGGAGTTTCCTCTTCTTCTCCTTCCAGGCGCCCGGTCCGGCCTTGGTCGAGATCGTCCTCCTCTGGCTGGCGATCGCGGCCACGATCACCGTCGCCCGCCATCTCTCCCGCCTCGCCGCGTTGTTGCTCGTGCCGTACCTCCTTTGGGTCTCGTTCGCCTTCGCCCTCAACGCCGCCGTCTGGCGGCTGAACGGCTGACCAACGGGCAAAGCGCGCGGCCCATCGAGCCGATAAGCTTCCGCCAGCTGCACTCCGGACCTGGGCACGGCTGCTCCGTCCCCTTGTCCATATCCGACCTGCGGTGTAAGATATGGAGCGGGAACGAGACTCATTCTCACTCAGTTGATTCAGGTTCGTGAGGAACGCCGTGACCGGCACCGGCTACCGCAACACCGTCCAACGCGCCGGCATTCTCGACGTTATTCGGGAGGCCGAGAGCCATCTGACCGCCGGCGGGATCTTCGAGCGGGTGCGACGGCGCGACCCAAAGATCGCCTACGGCACGGTCTACCGCTCGCTCCATCTCCTGGCCCAGCACGGGCTGGTCCAGGAGCTGACCTTCGCCGACCAAGCCAGCCGCTACGACAAGCGGGTCGACCGCCACGACCACGTCCACTGCCTGGCCTGCGGTCTCCTGCTCGACGTCGACGTTCCGGTCGCTTTGATCGCCCGCCACGTGGCCGAAGAGCAGAGCGGCTTCCAGATCGACGACCACCACACCCTCTTCGCCGGTCACTGCCCGGTCTGCCGCGACGGTCGAGGAGCGGGGGAACCGATCCGTTCGTAAGGGCGCGTCCGCTCGCGCCGATTGCCCCATCGCCGGAGCCGCTTGGCACCGGCGTGGGTGTCAGGGAGGGGTACGTCAGCACCATGACCGAGCAGAGCGCGCCGATGTTCGAGATTGAGAACCTGCACGCCTCGATCGAGGACAAAGAGATCCTGAAGGGGGTCCATCTGACGATCAACCAGGGCGAGACCCACGCCCTGATGGGGCCGAACGGCTCCGGCAAGAGCACGCTCGCCTACGTCGTCGCCGGCCATCCCAGCTACGAGGTGACGGAGGGCTCGATCCGCTACTTCGGCCAGGACATCCTCGAGATGGACCCCGACGAGCGGGCGCGCAAGGGGCTCTTCCTTGCCTTCCAGTACCCGACGGTGATCCCCGGCGTCTCAATGGCCAACTTCCTCCGGAGGGCGGTCACCAACGTCCGCAACGCCCGCGTCGCGGAGGCCGCGGCCGACGGCGGGTCGGCCCAGCCGATGACGCCGCGCGAGTTCCGGCGCCTGATGAAGGAGAAGATGGCGCTGCTCAAGATGGACGATTCCTTCGCCACCCGTTACCTGAACGAGGGGTTCTCCGGCGGCGAGAAGAAGCGGGCCGAAATCCTTCAAATGGCGCTACTCGAGCCACGGATGGCCGTCCTCGACGAGACCGACTCCGGGCTCGACATCGACGCCCTGAAGGTCGTCTCCGAGGGGGTCAACGCCCTCGCCGGTCCGAACCTCGGCGTCCTCCTGATCACCCACTACCAGCGGCTGCTCAACTTCATCAAGCCGCAGTTCGTCCACATCATGATGGCCGGTCGGATCGTCCAGTCGGGCGGCCCTGAGCTGGCCCACGAGCTCGAAGCCAAGGGCTACGAAGGTCTGCGGGCGCAGCTCGCGGCCACCGCCGCTTAAGGGCAGAACCGTTCACCGCCGCTGGCTCGGGGCAAGAGGAGCAAAACCATGGTCGCTAAGGCGCAGGTCGAGATTGCCGATTACCAGTACGGCTTCCGCGACGAGGAAGACTACTTCTTCAAGAGCACCAAGGGCCTCAACCGGAAGCGGGTCGAGGACATCTCGGCCCAGAAGGGGGAGCCCGCCTGGATGCTCGACTACCGGCTCAAGGCGCTCGATTACTTCGAGGCGCGGCCGATGCCCAACTGGGGCGCCGACCTCTCCGGGATCGACTTCGAGGACATCTACTACTACATCCGCCCGGCCGAGAAGCAGGGCAAGACGTGGGACGAGGTCCCTGAGTACATCAAGAACACCTTCGAGAAGCTGGGCATCCCCGAGGCGGAGCGGAAGTTCCTGGCCG
>JBBSNJ010000199.1:0-6108 GCA_038232775.1 Thermomicrobiales bacterium | reverse complement strand
GGCCGCTCGATCGCGCGGCGGGCAGCGCGATCGCCGTTGGCCTCTCGGTTGCGGGAAGTCCGCGTCTGGACTCGATGGACGGTAGACTAGCCAAGGATCGGATGGCTCCGGTGACGCCGACGACGGAAACCGCGCACGACGGGAGGCCGCGGACGATGAGCCAGCAGACCGCACCCGCAACCGCTAGCGTATCAGTGACGACCACGTCGCCGACCGAGACGATGCCGCGCCCCGGCGACCACCCCGAGCCGCCGGCGGAGCGCCACGTCGGCCTGATCGGGCTGGCGGTGATGGGCGAGAACCTGGCGCTCAACATCGCCCGCAACGGCTTCCCGATCGCCGTCTACAATCGGACCGCGGCGCGGACGGAGGAGTTCCTGGCCGATCGCGGCGGGGCGGCCGGGGTCCACCCCGCCTTCTCGGTCCGGGAGTTCATCGGCTCGCTGGCCCGGCCGCGGCGGGTGCTGCTGATGGTCAAGGCCGGGGCTCCGGTCGACGCCGTGATCGAGGAGATCACCCCCTTCCTGGAAGCGGGCGACATCGTCATCGACGGCGGCAACTCCTTCTTCCAGGACACCGAGCGGCGGTCGCAGGAGCTGGCCGACCTCGGCCTCAACTTCGTCGGCATGGGCGTCTCCGGCGGCGAGGAGGGAGCGCTCAACGGGCCGAGCCTGATGCCGGGTGGGCCGGCCGACTCGTACGCGCTGCTCGAGCCGATGCTGACCGCAATCGCGGCCAAGACGGAAGCGGGCCCCTGCGTCAGCCACATCGGCCCCGGCGGCAGCGGCCATTACGTCAAGATGGTCCACAACGGGATCGAGTACGGCGACATGCAGTTGATCGCCGAGACCTACGACGTGATGCGCCGTGGGCTTGGCCTCGGCGCTGAGGAGATGAGCGGGATCTTCGCCCGCTGGAACGAGGGGAAGCTCGCGTCCTACCTCGTCGAGGTGACCTCCGCCGTCCTCAGCTTCGTGGATCTCGACACCGAGCAGCCGTTGGTCGACGTCATCCTCGACCAAGCCGAGCAGAAGGGGACCGGCCGCTGGACGACCCAGAGCGCGCTTGAGCTGGCGACCCCGACGCCGACGATCGACGCGGCGGTGGCCGCCCGCATCCTCTCGTCGAAGCGGGAACAGCGGGTGGCGGCCAGCAAGCTGCTCCACGGCCCGGAAACCTCGAGCAACGGCCGCGGCCCGGTCGCCCTCGGCGCCGAGGGGGAGCGGGAGCGCCTGCTCGCCTCGCTCGAAGACGCCCTCTATTTCGCCAAGATCTCCTCCTACGCCCAAGGGATGGCGCTGTTCCAGACGGCCGGCGAGATCTACCACTACGGGCTCGACTTGGCCGAGATCGCCCGCATCTGGAAGGGCGGCTGCATCATCCGGGCCGAGCTGCTCGACCCGATCCGGGAGGCGTTCGGCGCCCAGCCGGACCTGCCGAACCTGCTGCTGGCGCCGGACATGGTCGACGCCGTCAACGCCAACGCGGCCGGCGCTCGCCACGTGCTCCGGGTGGCGCGGGCGCTCGGCATCCCCTGCCCGGCGATGAGCGCCTCGCTCGACTACTTCGACACCTTCCGCCAGGAGCGCCTGCCGGCCAACTTGGTCCAAGCCCAGCGGGACTTCTTCGGCGCCCACACCTACAAGCGGCTCGACCGCGACGGCATCTACCACACCGAGTGGACCCCGTTCGGCGCCCCGGAGGCGGTCGTTTGGGTGCCGGGCGACCGGCACTCCTGGGCCGAGGGCGAGGGCGAAGGGGATCGCTCGCCGCACGGCGGCGCGCTGCCGGCCGGGGTCACGCCCGAGGCGGTGGTGGAGGCGTCCCCGGACGAGCCGACCGACGCCGACACCAAGGGCGAGAAGTCGCCCGAGGCGACCGAGAAGGGCCAGTTCTAGGCGTTAGGCATGAGGCGTTAGGAGACGAGCGTCGGGGGCAACTGGCGTCTGGCGTCTGGCGTCTGAAAACTGCCGTCGGCCGTCTGCCGTCTTGCTAGGCCACCGCGGCCGCCGACGGTCGGCGACGAAGGATGGGATCCGAGATGGTTGACTTGGACACCACACGGCGCCCACCGGCGGCGCCGGCGCCGGCCACCGACCAGGACGGGGATCGGGAGTCGGAGGGCGGGGTACCGGCGATCGGCGAACCGTTCTCCGCCTTCGACGCCTGGTCGCACGAACCGACCACCGTCAATCCGCTCCGGAGCGGGACGCAGGCGGAGCGGGTTCCCGCTCCCTCCGCGATGGTCATCTTCGGCGTCAGCGGCGACCTGACGGCGCGCAAGCTGATGCCGGCGCTGTTCGACCTGGCGGTCGGGCAGCCGCTGCCGGAAGGCTTCTCGATCGTCGGCGTCTCGCACCGCCCCTGGAGCGAGGAGGAGTTCCGGCAGGAGATGCGGGCGGCGGTCGCCGAGTCGGCGCGCGAGCCGGTGACCGAGGAGAGCTGGAATCTCTTCGCCGAAGGGCTCTCCTACGTCCGCGGCAACTTCGACGACCCGGCGACCTACGCGGCGCTCGGCGACCAACTGCGGGCGGTCGACCGCGAACGGCGGACGGAGGGGAACCGGCTCTTCTACCTGGCGACCTCGCCCAGCTACTACCTGCCGATCATGCGGGGGATGGCGGCGGCCGGGGTCTCGGAGCGGCAGGCGAACTACCTCGAGCCCGCCGAGGGGTGGCACCGGATCGTGGTCGAGAAGCCGTTCGGGCACGACTTGGCCAGCGCCCGCGCCCTGATCGCGGAGATGGCGACGATCTTCTCCGAGCGGCAGATCTACCGGATCGACCACTACCTGGGGAAGGAGACGGTCCAGAACGTCCTCGCCTTCCGCTTCGCCAACCTCCTCTTCGACCCGGTCTGGAACCGGCAGTACGTCGATCACGTCCAGATCACCGCCGCCGAGGCGATCGGGATCGAGGGCCGCGGCGGCTACTACGACCACGCCGGGGCGCTGCGCGACATGGTCCAGAGCCACCTGCTGCAACTGCTGACGGTGGTCGCGATGGAGCCGCCCGCCTTCTTCAACGGCAACGCCGTCCGCGACGAGAAGGTCAAGGTCCTCCGCTCGATCACGGCCCCGACCGGCGACGCGATCGACACGCGGGTCGTCCGCGGCCAGTACGAGGCGGGCTACGTCGGCGGCCGCGAGGTGCCGGGCTATCGGGAGGAGAAGGGCATCGCCCCCGGCAGCCGGACCGACACCTACGTCGCGCTCCGCCTGGAGATCGACAACTGGCGCTGGAACGGCGTGCCGTTCTATTTGCGGACCGGCAAGCGGCTGCCCCGGCGGGTGACCGAGGTGGCGGTCGAGTTCAAGCGCGTGCCGCACCTGATGTTCCAGAGCATCGGTCAGCTCGATCTGACGCCGAACGTGATCAGCCTCCGGATTCAGCCCGACGAGGGGATCGGCATCCGCTTCGCGGCCAAAGTGCCGGGGGGGCGGACCGAGCTGCGGACCGTCCGCATGGACTTCTTCTACGGCGCGTCGTTCGGCCAGGCGGGACCGGACGCCTACGAGCGGTTGATCCTCGACGCGATGCTCGGCGACCCGACCCTCTTCACCCGCCGCGACGAGGTCGAGGCGGCCTGGGGGATCGCCCAGCCGATCCTCGACGTCTGGGCCGAGCCGACCTCGACCCCGCCCCGCCCCTACGCGGCGGGCACCTGGGGCCCCGCCAAGGCCGACGCCATGATCGAGCGCGACGGCCGCTCATGGCGGCGGCCGTAAGCGCCAGACGCCAGACGCCGGTTGCCGGTTGCCAGTTGCCTCTCGTCTCTCGCCTGCGATCTGGCGTCTGGCGTCTGGCGTCTGGCGTCTCCGGAGGGAATCGTGACCACGAGCGGAGCAACGAGAGGGCCCGGGCAGGCGACGGTGGCGCGGCCGCTGCCGGGCGCCACGTGGCAGGCGCAGGTGGTAGATGCGGCGGCGATCAAGGCGGCGCTGAATCGACTCTGGGCGCAGCACGCCGGGGAGCGGCCCGAGTCCGGGGGCGCGACCAACGGCCAACGCGAGGAGACGGGAGCGGCCAGCGTCCTGATGCGCGCCAGCACGCTCAATCTGACCGCGGTCGCCCGCTCGCGGGCCGCGGCGCGGCGGATCGAGGACGCGGTGGTCCGTCTCTCCGATCTCTACCCGTCGCGGGCGACGATCCTGGTCGCCGACCCGCTGCGGGCGAAGGCCGGCGAATCCGGCCTCGACGTCCGGGTCGAGCTGCTGGAGCAGGACCGGGGCAAGGGACGGCCCGCCGTCCGCTTCGAGAGCGTGCGGGTCGACGTCAGTGCCGAGAGCGAGCGGCAGCTCGCCTCGATCGCCTCGCCCCTGCTGGTGGCTGACCTCCCCGACTTCCTCTGGTGGGCCGCCGATTCGGTTGTCGACAGCGCCCTCTTCGTCGACCTCGTCGCCGTCAGCGACCGCTTGATGGTCGATACCGCCGCCGCTCCCGATCCGGCCGTCGAGCTGGGGGCGCTGCACGACCTCCTGGTGCGGGAGGGAGGGTGCCCAAAGATGAGCGACTTCGCGTGGGCCCGCCTTGACCCGTGGCTCCAGTTGGTCACCCAGTTCTTCGATCCACCGGGCAGCCGGGCCGCGCTGGCGGCGCTCGACGAAGTGACGCTCACCTTCGGTGCCGCCGATCGGGAGGGGCGCTCCGGTCTGACCAGCGGCCTCCTCTTCGCCGGCTGGCTCGGCTCCCGCCTCGGCTGGCAGGCGCCGGGCGAACTGCTGCCGCTCCGCGATCGGGCCGGCGGTTGGCGGGCGACGATGCGGGCCGGGGAGCGCGGGCGGCAACGGGAGGTCCTGCTGACGCTGCGGCCGACCGGCGCCCGCCACGCGGGGCGCGGGTTGGGCCGGGTCGACTTAGCCGCCGACGGCGGTAAGGCCGGCGCCTTTTGGGCGGAGCGGCTCGACGGCCAGGAACTGACCACCTGCTCGGAGCTGCCCGGAACGCCGCGGATGTGCCGGATGGTCCACGCCGCCGTGCCGGACGAGGCGGCGCTGCTGGCCGACGAGCTGCGCGTCTTCGGGCGCGATCCCGTCTACGAGGCGGCCCTCGGCTTCGCCGCCGCGCTGGCGCCGGAGATCGACGAGACCGCGGGGGAGGGAGCACGATGACGGAGGCGACCCAGTTGCCCGGCGGGCGCGGCGAGCTGGTCGTCCTGCCCGACGCTGAGGCACTGGCGCGGGACGCGACCGAGCGCTTCGCGAACCTCACCTCGGCCGCGTTCGCGGCGCGGGGGACGGCGGCGGTGGCGCTCTCCGGGGGATCGACCCCGAAGCGGATGGGGGAG
The DNA here is from genome assembly GCA_038232775.1 of Thermomicrobiales bacterium. Classification (GTDB taxonomy): domain Bacteria; phylum Chloroflexota; class Chloroflexia; order Thermomicrobiales; family UBA6265; genus JBBSNJ01. The sequence goes on along the minus strand of JBBSNJ010000199.1, from coordinate 822 downwards.
CTGCTGGCGACGGCGGAGTTCCGGGACCGGGTGCCGTGGGACGGGATCGAGGTCTTCTGGGGGGACGAGCGCTGGGTGCCGGAGGCGAGCCCGGAGAGCAACGCCGGCGTCGCCCGCCGAACCTTCCTCGATCAGGTGCCGATCCCGGCGTCGCGGGTCCACACCTTCGCCACCGAGGGGATCGATCCCGATCTCTCGGCGGTCGCCTACGCGGCCCGCATCCGGACGATCGTCGGTCCCGCCGATCCGGCCGCCGGGCTGCCCCGCTTCGACCTGATCCTGCTCGGGATGGGGGACGACGGCCACACCGCCTCGCTCTTCCCCGGCACCGCGGCGCTGCACGAGGCGGCGGCCCTGGTCGTCGCCAACCCGGTGCCGAAGCTCGACACGGTGCGCCTGACCTTCTCGGCGCCCTTGATCAACAACGCCCGCGAGATCGTCTTCATGATCGGCGGCGCCGCCAAGGCGGCGACCCTGGCGGCGGTGATCGAGGGGCCAGAGCGCCCCTCCGACCTTCCTTCCCAGCTGATCCTCCCCACCGACGGGGGGCTGACCTGGCTCGTCGACCGGGCGGCGGCGGCGGAGCTCAAGGTGGTCTGATACGGAGTCCAGGTGATCGCTTCCGGTTGCCGGAGAGATGCCCTCACCCCCGACCCCTCTCCCGGTGCGCGGGAGAGGGGAGACTTGCCCTTTCCCAACAGCGGCATAGTTCAGCCGGATTCCGTGCGAGACGGAACCCGGCTGAACCCGTCGACAACCGAAGGCGGGACGGGCTCCCCTCTCCCGCGCACGGGAGAGGGGGAAGGGGGCCGGGGGTGAGGG
>JBBSNJ010000198.1:0-6110 GCA_038232775.1 Thermomicrobiales bacterium | reverse complement strand
GGGGCGCGCGCGCGCGCGGGGGGGGGGGGGGGCGGCCGCCCGGCCCGGGGGGGGATCGCCCCCCGCCCCACGACGACGAACCCGGCCGAAGCCGGCTGGGACGGAGGGAGGGCTCACGGGCGGCGGGGGAGAACGAACCGGCCCTGGTCGCGGCGGGGAGTCCCTTCCCCGGCGGCGGTCGCTGGGCGACAATGGCGCTCTGGTCGCACCGTCGATGTTGGTGAGGAGAGGACGCGATGATCTTCAACAGCCCCGAACGCGTCGCCGCCCTGACTCCGCGCGGCTCGCTCGAGCGCGCGGCCGACGGGCGGCCGCGGGTGCCGGACGAGATCTTGGAGCGGATGAAGCTGGTCACGAACGACGAGGCCTGGGGGGTGGTCGAGAAGCAGCACGGCTACCACTTCCAGTTCGAGGGGGGGTGGTACAACCTGCACCCGGAGCGGGTGCTGGTCGGCCGGGCGGTGACCGCCCGCTACGTGCCGATCCGGGCCGACCTGCACGAGGCGGGACTGGCGGCCGGCGAGGCGGAGGGGCGCAGCGGCGGCCAGAACACCTGGATCATCGACACCCTGGAGGAGGGGGACGTGCTGGTCGTCGACCTGTTCGGCAAGGTCGAGGACGGGACGTTCATCGGCGACAACCTGGGGACCGCGATCCAGGCCCGGGCCAAGACCGGGCTGGTGGTCGACGGCGGCATCCGCGACCTGGAGCGGGTCTTCGCCCTGCCCGACTTCAACGTCTACTGCCGGGGCGCCCACCCGTCGGCGATCTTGGAGGTGACGCTGGCCGAGGTCAACGGCGCGGTCCGGATCGGGGGGGCGACGGTGCTGCCGGGGGACGTGGTGCTCGGGACGCGGGAGGGGGTCAGCTTCATCCCGCCGCACCTGGCGGAGGAGGTGGTGTCCCGCTCGGAGGACGTGCGGCAGCGGGACGTCTTCGGCAAGCTGCGGATCGCGGAGCGGACCTATACCTCGGGCCAGATCGACGTCTCGGTCTGGGCGGAGGAGATCGAGGCCGACTACGGTCGGTGGCTGGCGGAGCACGGGGGCGGACCGGCGGGATGACGCGCGGTGGGGGCGTGCTAGGCTTGGTCGAGAAGGGATTTTGGCTGGGGCCAAGTGTGGCCGGAGGCGACCCGTCGGGAGACGAGACGATGGCCGAGTTCACGGTCGAGCTGCCGGAGGAGCTGGTCGTCGAGTTGGGCTCGCGCGAGGCGTTGGCCGGCCGGGCGAAGCAGGCGCTGGTGCTCGATCTGCTCCGCCAGGGGCAGATCAGCCAAGGCCAGGCGGCGGCGCTGCTTGGGGTCAGCCGCTGGGACATCCTCGACCTGATGGCTCGCGATCACATCCCATCTAGTCCGCTCACCGCCGAGGAAGCCGAGCGAGACGTCGAAGTGGCCGAGCGCAGGACCGAGACGGCCGCCGTCCATGCCGGCGGTTAGCAACAGCAGCCCCCTGATCCTCCTCGCGGCCATTCACCGGCTCGATCTGCTGCATCAGCTCTACGGCGAGGTGGTGGTGCCGCCAGGCGTCTGGCGAGAGGTGGTGGAGCGGGGCGCCGGCCGCGCCGGGGCAGCCGAGGTATCCCGCCAGCCGTGGATCCGTCGCCAAGCGTCGGCAGGGGGACGTCGGCTGCCCGCCGCGCTGGCACGGTTGGAAAGGCGAGGGGGAGGCGATCCTTTTGGCACTGGAACTCCCCTCCGGCACCTTCATCATCCTCGACGATCGACCAGTCCGCCGAACCGCCCACGGACTCGGCTTGGAGGTGACCGGGACCGGTGGTGTGATCGTGCTCGCCAAACGGAGGGGGTTGATCTCGGCTATCGGCCCGGTGCTCCGCGACCTTGGGGGCGGCCGGACTCCACCTGAGCGAGGACGTTGTCCAAACCTTCCTCGGTCTTGCCGGCGAACGGTAGCGGAGTCCGACAGCGGCCAGGACAGTTGGTCGCGCGACCTGTTCGTCAAGCCGTGGACCCGTCACCGACCGACAGTACTGGTCCGAGCGCCGTCTCGGTCTGGCCCAAGGCGATCGAGACCGGCGACGGGCGGTGGCTGTCCGAGTGGAGAGGGAGGCCCCGGGCGGCGGGGCCGTGTCGGGCGGCCCACTCCAGCCTGGACGGACGCGGAGCGGTGAATTCGTCCGGCTGTGGCCGCCCCCCGATGCCATGCCGCTCATCAGCAGCGCTTCATGTTCCCCCTTCCCGACCCTACGTTCACCCTACTCCCGCGCCGGACTCCCGTCCCGGCGCTCAGGCCGCCGGCATGGTGGGGGCAACGGGGCGCCGCCTCGGGAGGGTCGCGGGTGCTTCCTGGCCGGGCCGTCGGTGTCCGGGAGCGTGAGTCCCGCGCCGCGGTTCGTCGGTGAGGACTCCCCGTGACCCGCGACGAGGTTCGGAGGCGGGCGATCGGGGTGCGGTAGAGGCAAGGGGCTGCGCAGCTCGACCGCTACGGCGCGTCGCCGAAGAAGGAGGAGCCGGGCTTGAGGTGGGCGCGGGCGACGTCCTCGTTCAGGGTCAGGCCGTGGCCGGGGCGGTCGTTGAGGTGGATGAAGCCGTCGGTGATCGTCGGCTCGCCCTCGACCAAGTCGCCCCACCAGGGGACGTCGTGGGCGTGGAACTCGATGACGAGGAAGTTGTTCATCGCGGCGCAGACGTGGGCGGCGGCGACGGTGCCGACGGGCGAGGCGACATTGTGGGGGGCGACCGGGATGTAGTAGGTGTCGGCGTGGTCGGCGACCTTCTTGGCTTCGAGCAGGCCGCCCATCTTCGGGATGTCGGGGGCGATGATGCGGGCCGCCTGGGTCTCGATCAGCTCGCGGAAGCCGTGCTTGCGGTAGAGGTTCTCGCCGGTGCAGGTCGGGGTCCGGGTGGCGTTGGTGACCTCGCGCTGGGCGGCGATGTTCTCGGGCGGCACCGGGTCTTCCAGCCAGAGGAGGTCGAAGCGCTCGAGCGCCCGGGCGAGGCGGATCGCGTCGCCGACGGCGAACTTCCAGTGGCAGTCCATGGCGACCATGACCTCGCGGCCGACCGCCTCGCGGACAGCGGCGACGACCGAGACCATCCAATCGAGCTCGGCGGTGCCGATCGTCCGGTTGAAGGGCTCGAACCAGGAGCGGCGGGGGTGGGGGTCGTCGGAGATGTCGAGGGTGAAGGGGTTCTTGGAGTCGAGGTCGAACTTGATCGCGGTGAAGCCGGCGGCGGCGACCTCGCTGGCGCGCTCGGCGAAGGCCTCGAGGGTGTGGTCTTTGCCGGCGTGGCAGTCGGCGTAGAGCCGGATCTGCTCCCGGAAGCGGCCGCCGAAGAGGGTCGAGATGGGGGTCTTCAGCGCCCGCCCCACCAGATCCCAGAGGGCGAGCTCGATGCCGCTGATGGCGGTGACGGTGGCGCCGGCCTGGGAGCCTTCGCCGGAGAGGCAGCGGACCATCATTTCGTACAGCTTGCCGACGTTGCGCGGGTCCTCGCCGATCAAGATCGGGGCCGCTTTGTGGACCAGCTCGGCGACGCCGACGCCCCAGTACGCCTCCCCCAGCCCGGTGATCTCCTCGTCCGTCTCCACCTTGACCAGGACCCAGGGGAAATTGCCGGCGACGACCGCCGTGCTGATGCGGGTGATCTTCACCGCGTCGTGTCTCCTTCGCGCTCTGCCACGGGTGATCGATGGCCGGGCATCGTAGCACAGCGACCGGTGGCGTTTTGCCGAGCGGGGGGCCGATCGAGCGCGGACCTCGTGCCCCTGGTCTATCTCTCGCGGCAGCGGAACTTCCAGACGCTGACGATCGCGTTGATCCAGTCCTCGAAACAGTTCCAGACGGTCTCCCACGTGATGGGGGCCGGGGCGGTGATCGCCCTGGTGCCGATCATCGTCGTCTTCCTCTTCTTGCAGCGCTCGTTCGTGCGGGGGCTGACCGAGGGGGCGACGAAGGGCTGAGCTCGATGCCCAACCAGGCGAAGGGGCGCCGCAGGTCGCCGTAGGGGAGGGTCTCGTGCCCTCCCGGGTCATCCGCCCGCGCTCGGCCGGGAGAGACGCCCGTGTCCCCCTGGCGGCTGCGGTGGGCCGAAACCTTCCCCTCCGGCGGTGGCGAGGAGCGGGAGCAGCCCGGCCACGAGCGAGGGAGGGGACAAGCCCCTCCCCTAGGACGCTCCGGCGGCACCGTCTCCCATCGCGTTCGACGGACGAACGGAGAGGCCGCCGAGGTACGGAGAGTCCCACCAATCGGCGGCGAGGCCGGCGCGGACCGGGTTCTCCAGGACGGAGGCGAAGGCGAGATCGTACTCCCGCGGCGTCCGCAAGCCACGGTCGTGGAAGCTCCGCTGCCAGAGGGAACCGCAGCCTCCTAGCCCCCACCAGTGCCGGGTCGAGCGGGACTTGGCGCGCCGGATGACATCGACCAGATTGCCGGTCGTCACCTGCGCCGCGAGATGGACATGGTCGGGAATCAGACAAGAGACATCGAGGGCGATGCCCTGGCCGGCGCTCTCCTCCTCGAACACGGCGGCCACCGCTCGGGCGAGTGCCTCAATGGCGAACGCCGGCGCCCGCCCCGCCACCCCGATCGTGACCAGCCAGGCGCTGCCGGAGACGCCGTAGGCGGCGATCGGCAGCCGGATCGGGACACGCCTCGACCGATCCTGGGTGGTCATGCGCCCCTTCCCACTTGCGTGTTCCGTGGGGGTGCGCCGGAGCTCCTGCCGCGCCCGCCGAATAGGGTAGACGGACAAAGAGGGTAGCCGGCGGCCGGTGCCGCTCTCACCCGGCGATCGGGGTCGGCGACGAGGGAGGGGACGAGACCCTCCCCGACAGCGCTTTGCAGAAGCGTCGGCCCGAGGCCACGGAAGGCGACCGGCGCGGCAAGCAGCGCCCCGACAACTGGTCGCGGCCGGTCAGCTTCACGGCTACCCGCTTGATGGAAGGCGAGGGCAACTTAGGCTGTCGCCGTCTCCAGCACCGGCTCGGCCCGGCCCGGCTCGGCGCCAGCGGCGTGCGCCAGCGTCTCGCCGCTGGCGGCGTCGAAGAGGTGGAGTTGCTCCTGGTCGAACTCGATCCAGATCGGGTCGTCGGGGGCGGCGCGGAAGCCGGGCTCGGTGCTCGCCACCAGCAATTGCTCGCCGAGGCGGAGGTGGACGTAGGTCAGGTCGCCGGTCGGCTCGACGGTGTAGACGCGGGCCGCCATTGCCCCCGGCTGGGCCTCGCGGTGGAGGCTGACTTGGCCGTGGCGGATGCCGACGACGACCTCGCCCTGGCTGGCCGCGGCGCGCCGGGTGTTGGCGGGGGACAGGGGGAGCTCCCAGCCGTCGGCGCCGCGGACGACGCCGGCGCCGCCCTCGGTGGCGAAGGCGCCGGAGAGGAGGTTCATCGCCGGCGAGCCGACGAAGCCGGCGACGAAGGTGTTGACCGGGTGGTGGAAGATCTCGTCCGGGGTGCCGAACTGCTGGAGGAGGCCGCCGCTCATGACGGCGATCCGGTCGGCCATGGTGACCGCCTCGAGCTGGTCGTGGGTGACATAAAGGACCGTCGCCCGCAGCTCTTGGTGGAAGCGCTTGAGCTCGGCCCGCATCTGGACGCGGAGCTTGGCGTCGAGGTTGGAGAGGGGCTCGTCCATCAGGAAGGCTTGGGGGTTGCGGACCAGGGCGCGGCCGAGGGCGACGCGCTGCTGCTGGCCGCCGGAGAGCTCGCGCGGGCGGCGCTCGAGCAGCGGCCCGATCGAGAGGACGTCGGCGGTGCCGCGGACGCGGCTGTCGATGTCGGACTTGGCGACGCCGCGCATCTTGAGTGGGAAGGCGAGGTTGTCGTAGACGCTCTTGTTGGGGTAGAGGGCGTAGTTCTGGAAGACCATCGCGAGGTCGCGGTCCTTGGGGTCGAGGTCGTTGATCGGTTTGTCGCCGAGCAGGATCTCGCCGTCGGTGATCTCGATCAGACCGGCGACGAGGTTGAGGGTGGTCGTCTTGCCGCAGCCGGAGGGGCCGACGAGGGCGACGAACTCGCCGTCCTCGATCTCGAGCGAGACGCGGTCGACGGCGACGACCTCGCCGTAGGTTTTGACGACCTCGTTCAGGGTGATGCCGGCCATGGGTCCTCCGGAGTGGGCAGTGGGCAGTGGGCAGTACGGCGGAG
>JBBSNJ010000197.1:0-6152 GCA_038232775.1 Thermomicrobiales bacterium | reverse complement strand
TGCAACCTCGTTACGGCAAGCCGAGCCGCCGCTCTTCCCATCTCGTAGAGCGGCTGGCGGACGGTGGTCAGGGCCGGGGTCGCCAGGGCCGCGGCCGGGGTGTCGTCGAAGCCGACGACGGCGAGGTCGGCGGGGACGCTCCGCCCGGCGCGGGCGGCGGCGCGGACGGCGCCGAAGGCCATCAGATCGTTGGCGGCGAAGACGCCGCGGAGGTCGGGCCGGCGGGCGAGGAGCCGGGCCATCGCCCGCTCGCCGCCGTGGGCGGTCCAGTCGCCCTCCTCGACCAGGTCGAGATCGAGCGGGCAAGCCGCCGCCGCCAGCGCGTCCCCGTAGCCGGCCTGGCGCTGCTGGGCGGCGGGAGAGGCGCGGGGGCCGGCGATCATGGCGACGGGGGTCGCCCCGCGGCCGAGGAGGTGGGCGGTCGCGTCGCGGCCGCCGGCGCGGTCGGTGGTCCAGATGGAGGGAAGTCCGGGAGGTGGAGCGTCGTCGATCAGGGCAACCGGAAGACCGCGGCGATGGAGGCGGTCGAGATCGCCGCCCAGCTCGCGGGGGACGACGGCGACCAGCCCGTCGATGGCGCGGGCGGCGACGAGGGCGGCGAGAGCGGTCAACGAATCGGGACCGCGGGCGACGGTGTGGACGGCCAGGATGTGATCGGCGGACTCGGCCTCGTCGATCGCGCCGCGGAGCAGCTCGAGCAACCAAGGGAGGGTCAGGGAGGGAACCAGGAAGCCGAGGCAGCGGGCGCGCCCGTTGGCCAGGGCGCGGGCGCTGGCGCTCGGCACGTAGCCGAGTTCGGCGACGATCTCCAGGACGCGACCGGCGGTCCCGGCGTCCACGTCGGGCCGGCCGTTCAGGACGCGGGAGACGGTCGTCTTCGAGACTCGCGCCTGGCGGGCGATGTCGGCGATGGTGGAGGAGGGCATGGGTCCGATCCGTCGTCGGCGGGGCCGCGGCGTCGCGGCGGTCACGGAGCGGCTCGGAAGCGGTCCCGGAACCGGTTCCGGGACTGTAGCAGCGGGGACAGGACCCGTCAACGGGAGCCCCTCCGCTCTACCCGCCGCGCCGGCTCGCCTAACGAGGGGGACGAACGCTCGGATGGTACGGAAGCTTCCGATTCGCGGCACGGTTCGACCGGATTCCTTGTCGGATGGTCTGGGGAACCGGTGGCGGGGGAAGCACCGCTGGCGGAACCGGCCCCGCGACGGCACCGCCTCCGTTTCGGGCGAGACCTCGCGGGACGCGGCTCCGAACCTACGCGGCCGGACCGGCGGCCATCGGCAGGGGGGCGGTCTCGCTCGGGACGACGGCGGAGGCGGCTGCACCGCCGAGGATCGCGAGGTAGGGAGCGAAGCGGCCGAGGGCGGCGGCCGGGAGGTGACCGACGACGACCGTGCCGTCTTCGTCGTGGCGGGTCTCCTCGACCCGGCGGGTGCGGTGGAAGCGGTCGACCAAGTCGGTCCGCGCGAAGGGGACGCTGAGTCGGACCGGGACGAAGCCCGCCTCCGCCTCGAGCGCGCCGCCAATCGCGGCCAAGAGGTGGTCGAGGCCCCAGCCGCGGCCGGCCGAGACGGCGACCGGCTCGGTCGCCAGCTCGGCGGCCGGCCCGAGGCGAGCGAGCAGGTCGTCCATCGCGGGCAGGGTCGGCTCGGCCGACGCTAGGCCGTCCGGGTCGACCAGCGTGTCGATCTTGTTGAGGGCAGTGACGACCCGCTTGCCGTCGGCGCCGAGCTCTTCGAGGACGCTGGCGACCGTCTGCACCTGCTCGGCCGCGTTCGGGTGGGTGACGTCGACGACGTGGAGCAGCACGTCCGCCTCGTTGATCTCCTCCAGCGTCGCCCGGAAGGCGGCGATCAGCAAGGTCGGCAGGTTGTTGATGAAGCCAACGGTGTCGGTCAGCAGCACGTCGCGGCCGCCGCCGCCGCCGCCGCCGCCGGCGCTCGACAGTTGGGTGCGGCGGGTGGTCGGGTCGAGGGTGGCGAAGAGCTTGTCCTCGGCCATCACCCCGGCTCCCGTCAGCGCGTTGAGCAGCGTGCTCTTGCCGGCGTTGGTGTAGCCGACCAGGGCGACCACCGGGACGGGGACCCCCTTGCGCCGCTCGCGGTAGAGCTGGCGATGGGTGTGGACCTGCTCCAGCTCCCGCTTGAGCTGGACGATCCGCTTGCCGAGCTCGCGGCGGTCGCTCTCGAGCTGGGTCTCGCCGGGGCCGCGGAGACCGACGCCGCCGACCCCCTGCCGGGAGAGGTGGGTCCACATCCCGGTCAGGCGGGGGAGGCGATACTCGAGTTGGGCGAGTTCGACTTGGAGCCGACCCTCGTGGGTGGCGGCGCGGCGGGCGAAGACATCGAGGATCAGGGCGGTGCGGTCGATGATCTTGACGTCGAGCGCCTTCTCGAGGTTGCGCTGCTGGGCCGGGGAGAGGTCGTCGTCGACCATCACGACGTCGTACTCGAGCGCGTCGCGGCGCTCCTTGATCTCTTCCAGCTTCCCCTTGCCGACGTAGCTGCCAGCGATGGGATGGGCGAGCTTCTGGGTCACGGCGCCGACGACCTCGACGTCGACCGTCTCCGCTAGGTTGGCGAGCTCTTCCAAGGAGTCGGCCGCTCGCCAGGTCTGGCCGGGACTATCAACGGCGACGAGGAGGGCGTGCTCGGCCGGGCGGTCGGTGGGGAGAGGGGAGCGAGCGATGGGAGGCTCCTTAGCGTGAGAACGATGGGCGCCGAGACGACAGTGTCGCGGGGTCACCTGTCCAGGGTGTGGCTTCAGGTAAGTATACCGGCTTAGCCAAGGAGGAGGTGGGTCTTCAAGGAAGGCGCGTGGGGCGGCGCGTTGGATTGTCGCGAGCGAGTGATCGAACCTCGGGGACGCCCTTGATCGCTCCGGCAAGCACCGCTCCACAGCGGACGATGGGGCAAGGCGGACGGAGCCACCTAGCGCAACAGTGACTCCGTGTCGGAACCGTCCAGCTTGCGGAGACCGTCGGGAGTGGCGTCGAAAGAGGCAGAGTGTTCGCGGATTCTGGCGATGACGCCGGCCTCGCTCCCCCCTTCTTGGTGCACATAGATGGTGAGCGCCACAGCGTAGTCCTCTCCCTGGAGCTGGACACGCTCGTACACGTAGCGCAGTCCGCTGCTCTTTCCCCCAAGCGGAGGGTAGATGACCCGGCTCTTCCAGATCGAAGCAGGCTGCCCGTTTCGTTGCAGCCGAAGGTTCGGAATCAGCGAGTGGCCGTGGATCTGACCGTGGCTCAAGAGACGCTCAAACTGATTAACGCTTCGCCAGATGTCTCGGTACTTGCGGCCCAGTCTCTCGACCTCATTCGTCGCCTGATGGAGGCGGTAGAGCTTCACCGAGCAAAGACCTCGTCCTCGTCCGGAACCCGCTCTGGCTCCTCCAGTTCGTCGTCCCCGAGATTCATCGCCCCGAAATTATTGCGGTAATGGGCAAGGTAGTACGGAATGACCTCATTCCGAGCCACGGCGATCCATGGTGCCTCTCCGTGGGTCGCTGCCTCAATCTGCTTGGTCGTGTGAGAGGCCCAGCGTTGGGCGACCTGATAGAGGACGTCGATCTCGGTAGGGGAGAACGCCGCGAGGTCGACCGGCTCGTTCGGCTCATAGCGATGTTGGGTGTATCCCTCCGCTACGACATCGTTCCGTGCGATGCGGCCTCCTTGCACCAGTTCATCGATCGCGATCATGGCGTCGTCCGGCACCGGCCCATGGTCGAGCTTGCGGTACCTCGCACCCGTGATCGCCACCTCGTACTGCTCGAAGTGGTCGAAGTCGGCATAGTAGAGCAGCTTCATCAGCTTCGTCTTGCCGAGACGCGCGTTGTTGGCATGATGGAGGAAGAACAGGATGGCCTGGTCAAGTTTCTCCCGCTTCAGCTCCGGGTTGTAGGCCTCACGGTTAGGATTGGAGAACATTGATTCACCCGTCAATCAGAACACGCGTTCGTTTCTGGAGATGAAGTGTACCAGGTCGGAATGATGAATGCGCCCCCTATCTGGCTAGGTGCGGTTGAGCAGCACGCTGCTGACCCAAGACCGGCACCACCGGGGCTGATTCACCGCCCTTGATCGCTTCTTCTGCACGAGCGTCGAGGCGACGACGGTCCCGCTTCAGGAGCCCTCAGCCTACCAGGGCGGGAACTCTGACCTCGTCGTCGGCCGGCATCGTGGCCGCCCCGCCGAGGGCCTCGGCGACGGCGTCGAGGAAGTGGTCGATGTCGAACGGCTTGAGGACGAGGGCGGCGCCGAGCTGGTCGAGGACGGCGAGGTTGTCGCGGACCCGCTGGGTGGCGCCGGTGCAGACGACGACCGGGAGGGCGGCGGTGGCCGGATCCCGCCTCAGGTCGCGTAGCAGGTGCCAGCCGGAGCCGGCGCCGTCGCCGATCATGTGGTCGAGGACGACCAGATCGGGGGCGACCCGCTTGATCAGCCCGAGGTCGAAGGCGTCGGCGGCGAGGGTGACGCGGTAGCCTTCGGCCTCGAGCAGGTCGCGGAAGAGGGCGAGGAGCTCGGGCGAGTCGTCGCCGGCCAGGATGTGCTTGGCGGTGGGGGTGAGGAACGTCGCCATCACTGGGCTCCCGGCTGGATCGGTCCGACGCGGGGTGTCACGGCGGCGAGTTGCCGACGGCGACCAAGGAGGACGCGCCGAAGCCGATTCCACTGTCCGAACAGCCCCACTCTACACCATCGCGGCACCGCTCGGGAACACCCCTCCCGCCTCGAACGTGGCCCGACCTACCGACTTAATCGCCCGACAATACTTCGTCCGGGAACTCGCCGAGGGCGCGGATCGCGGCGTCCTCGTGGCCGGCGGCGCGCAGCGGGGCGACGATGTCGCGCGCCAGGTCGGGCAAGTAGCAGGCGACGAGGCTGGCTGGCTCGGGGCCGCTCGGGGCGACCTCGACCGCGCCGATCGCGGCCGGCAGGATGCACGACTCGGCCCGGCCGAGGGCGGTCTCGCCGCCGGGGTAGACGAGGCGGACCGGGGGACCGACGTTGGAGAGGGTGAGGCAGCGTCGGGGGTGGGCCGGCTCGCGGTGGGGGGCGGTCAGGGTCCAGCGCTCGAGCGCGAAGTGGGGACCGGCGCAGCCGACGACGATCTGATTTCCAGCGTCGTCCTCGCGGCGGAGGCCGGGGTTGGGGCGGGGGAGGGTATGGGTCCGCAGCTCGGCTAAAGTGGCTTCGATGTTGGCGTCCCACTGCTCCGGCGAGAGCCGGCTGCCGTGGAGGTCGGTCGGCATCACGCTCTGGGCCAGGTCGGAGGTCTGCTGGACCTCGAAGATCAGGGTCTCGGGGCCGAAGGCGTGGAGGATGCCGCCGGGGACGTAGACCGTGTCGCCCGCCGCGATCGGGTGGCGGGGCATCACCGCGTCGTAGTCCTCGGCCTTGAAGGCGGCGCGCAGCTCGTCGTGGGAGAGACCAGGGTTGACCCCGGCCAGGATCGTCGCCCCCGGCGCGCACCAGAGGATGTGCCAGGCCTCGGACTTGCCGTGCGGCTCGCCGTGGAGGCGGCGGGCGGTCTCGTCGTCGGCGTGGAGGTGGACCGGCAGCGGGTGGGAGGCGTCGAGGAACTTGTCCAGGATCGGGAAGTGGGGGCCGCGCCAGCCTTCGCCGACGAGCGCGTCCGGCTCGGCCTCGACCAGCTCGTGCAGGAGCTTGCCGACCCAGCGCTCCGGCCCCTCGGTGATCGTCGCCCGCGCGTCGCGCTCGTCGCTGACCTCCCAGGTCTCGGCGACGACGCCGTCGGGGACGGCGGTCTTGCCGAGGCGGTCGGGGATCAGGCGCTCGCCGAAGGCATAGGTGCGCACGTGGGTGGTCAGCTTCAGGGGGGACCAGCGGACCGTGGGCTGGGACACGCAGCGACTCCTCTCTAAGGCTGGGGGTGGTCGACAATCGTGGGAAGCGGTCAGCCGAAGGCATGCTCGACGTGACCTTGGCCGCGCCGAGCGTCCCCAACCACTACTCGTCGTCGTTAGGAGCGACCGGGGTCTCGGTGCCCTTGTCGGCCTTCCCTTTGGCCGCGGACGGTGCAGCGGAGACGCCTTCGGACGGTGCCGCGACCGAGTCCCGGATGACCTCGACGACCGACGCCGTGTCGGCGTCGGACAGGATCTGGCTCGCGAACTCGACCGCCCGTTCC
>JBBSNJ010000196.1:0-6189 GCA_038232775.1 Thermomicrobiales bacterium | reverse complement strand
TGACGTGGGCGCGCTCCATCAGCGCCAGGAGGCGGCGCAGCTTCGGCTCGCCGACGACGGGGTAGGCGAGGAGGACGTCGTCGAGGCCGGCCTGGTCGACCATCACCTCGGCCTCGCCGAGCTTGGCGCAGGTGCCGCCGGCGGCCCCGGCCGCGAGCTGGAGGCGGGTGATCTGGGGCGTCTTGTGCGTCTTGAGGTGGGGGCGGAGGGCGACGCCGTGGCTGGCGGCGAAGGCGGCCATCTCGGCGATGTTCTGGTGGAGCACGGTCTCGTAGACGACGACGCAGGGGGTGTCGAGCAGGTGGTCGGCGGCGACGAAGCGGGCGGCGGTCGGGGGGGCGACGGTGGCGGTCATGGCTTCCTCGTGGGGGGTTGGGGAGTCGGGGAGTCGGGGAGGGGTTGGCAGGATAGCATTCCTTGGAGAGTGGCTCGCCTCCGGATCCTCTCGCGAATGGCCGCGTCGATGGCGATCGCTCGGCGCAATCCCGGCCGCCGCCCGGCCCTCAAGGGGCCGGGCTGACGCGACGAACCCGGCTGAAGCCGGCTGAGCCGCGGCGTCGGGTGGGCAACGAGCGAGACCGCGAAGGCGGTAGGGGGAGGCCGGGTTCCGTCATTCTCCCCCGTCGCCCGCGAGACTGCCCCTCCATCCCAGCCGGCTTCAGCCGGGTTGGTCGTCGTCGCTCGGGGATTGATCCCCGAGCGGGCGTCGGCGCTTGGGCGATGGTGGGCGACCCCCGCGGTGACCCGCTCGATCGGCCTGCCGCCCAGGACCGCGTCATTGTCGGCGGAATCGCCGAGATCGACTCCCTCGCCGCGCCGCGCGGGAAATGATCCCCGGCCGAAGACGACCAAGCCCGGTGGTTCGAGCGACCGCGACGGATGCCAGGGTGTCGAGGGCAATCCCCCGGCTCCCCGGCTCCCCGACTCGTCTAGGCGGTCGGCCAGCGGGCGCCGCTGGTGTCGATCCAGCGGCCTTGCCGGCTCGAGCGGAGGACGGCGTCGAGGATCTCCTGGACCTTGACCCCGTCGGCGAAGGAGGGGGGCATCGACGCGCCGGCGCGGATGGCGCGGGTGAAGGCCCGGAGGAGGCGCACGGTGGGCGCGACCAGGAGGAGGTCCTGGTCCGCGTCGGGGGCGAGGTCGAGCGGGCGCGGCAGGTCGCCGTCGGCGGCGGTGCCGGGATCGTCCGCCAGGCGGTCGGGGACGGCCAGCTCGGTCGGGCGGTCGTCCCCGGTCTGCGCCCCGAGGAGGAGACCGTCGCGGACGCGGAGGCTGCCGGCCGACCCGGAGAGGGTGATCTCCTCGTCGCCCTCGTAGGCGGCGGTGGCGGTGACGTGGATGGTGCCGAGGGCACCGCTGGCGAAGCGGAGGATGAGGGCGAAGTTGTCGTCGGCGTCGACCTTGCCCAAGGCCGAGGAGTCGGGGAGGCGGCGGCGTTCGACCATGGTCGCCGTCGCGCCGGCGACGGCCTTGACCTCGCCGAACCACCAGCGGAGGGCGTCGACGTAGTGGGAGCCGATGGCGCCGAGCATGCCGCCCGCTTTCTCCTGCTCCATCAACCAGCCGAAGGGACGGTCGTAGGGGTCGTTCAGGCTGGCGCGGTGGACGGTGATCGTCGCGGCGTGGGGGACGCCCAGGTAGTGGACGTCGAGCAACTCCTTGATCCGGGCGCGGATCGGGAGGAAGCGAAGCTGGTGGTTGACCATCGCGACGACGCCGGCCCGCTCGGCGATGCGGACCATGTCGCGGGCCTCGGCCAGGTTGCGGGCCATCGGCTTCTCGCAGAGGACGTGCTTGCCGGCTTCGAGGGCCGCGATCGTCATCGGATGGTGGAGGTGGGGCGGGGCGGCGACGACGACGGCGTCGACCTCCGGGTCGCGGACGAGCTCGCGGTAGTCGGTGGTGTGGCGCGGCGCGTGGTGGTCGAGGGCGGCGGCGAGGGCGCGCTCCGGCCGGCGGGAGCCGACGCTGACCAGCTCGAGCTCGGGGAGGCGGGCGATCGCGGCGAAGTGGAGCGAGGCGCCGAGGCCGGTGCCGATGACACCGACCCGGAGGGGCGCCGCCTCGCGATCGGTAGGATCGGAACGGATGGGGGGCGCGGGACTCCGCTCGAACGGGCTGCTCCGCTGCCAGGCCATGGCGTCGTTTGCCCCCTGGTGGTCCCCGGTGGGGAGCGTGCTCCGGCGCGTCGCGCGTTCGTCGGCGCGGGACGGAGATGCTAGCACAGAGCCGACGACGGCCACGGCCGCCAGGGCGTGGGCGCCGGGCGCACTTGCTGGTGGCGGAACACGGTACGGCGGGTCGCGGCCGCCGCGGGAGAAGCGCCTATCGCGCCTCGACGACGGAGTCGGAGGCTGCCGGCGGGTTCGCTGACCGTCCCCCGGCCGTCGGCTGCCGAGGGCGTCGGCCTCCGCCGGCGACGGGCGATCAGCGGTTGGCGACCGCGGTGGTGCCGCGCCCACTGGCTCGCCGTCGCCGGCGGGCGCGGCCGAGTGGCGACGGTGGCGCCGGCACCGGGGCGCGGCGGCGGCGTGTGGCACCATCCGGCGGACAGGCGCTCGGTGGCGGGGAGGGCCGGCCGCCCGCGGGATGAGGAGGGACGGGGATGCGACTCTACACCGGCAAAGGGGACCAGGGGGCGACCGACCTGCTCGGCGAGCGGGTCGGCAAGGACGATCCCCGGATCGCGGCCCTCGGCGCGCTCGACGAGACCTCCTCGGCGCTGGGGCTGGCCCGCGCCCTGGCGGCCACGACGCACACCCGGGAGCTGCTGATCGAGACCCAGCGCGATCTCTACCAGATCATGGCCGAGCTGGCGTTCACCGACGAGATGCGCCCGGACTCCTACCGGTTCGACGAGGAGCGGGTCCGCTGGTTGGAAGGGGAGACCGACGCCCTCTCGGAGCGGGTGGAGCTGCCGCGGGCGTTCGTGCTGCCGGGGGAGTCGGCGGCGGGGGCGGCGCTCGACGTGGCCCGCACCGTGGCGCGGCGGGCCGAGCGGGAGGTCGTGGCGCTGACGCGGGCCGAGGTGGTGCGCAATCCCCAGATCTTGCGCTATCTGAACCGGGTGTCGTCGCTGCTGTTCGTGCTGGCGCGGGCCGAGGACGAGGCGGCGGGGGCCGGGCCGCGGCGGGCGAAGGCGGCGGCGGAGGCGACCGGCCGCGCCTGAAGCGGACCCCGCCTGGTTCGCCGCTGCTCTTCGGGGCGCTGCCGGCGCACCCGCTCGTCTCTCCTTACTCGAAATCTGGGCCATGGCTTCGGCTACCCGGAGAGATGCCCTCAGCCCCGGCCCCCTTCCCCCCTGTCCCGGGCGCGGGAGAGGGGCGCTTGCCCCGCGCCCGAGAGCGGCACGGTTCAACCGAAGCTCGTATTGCAGCGCTTTGCAGAGAAGTCGGCCCACGGCCGCGGAGTGATTCGGTGGGCCACGGTCGCCCTGCGGGCGACGGGCGCAGCAAGCGGCGCCCCTACGGCTGGTCGCGGCCGGTCAGCTTCTCTTCAATCCGCTCTAGGTCGGGCGCCGGGGCGGCGGGTGTCGTCGCACGCGCCGGGTCGCGGTGCCCGCGGCTCACTGCCCGGACCGGGGCCGCGGTGGTCGACGGCGGTCGGGGCTCTGCTATCCTGCTGGACGATGCCGCGCCGCCTCTGACGACCGGGGAGGACCGGCGGTCGAAGAGCGGCGTGGGGTGCGTTGGTCGGACGAACGGCGGGGGTCGAGCGGCGATGCGGATGTCACACCTGTTCGGTCGGACGCTGCGGGAGGCGCCGGGGGACGTCGAGCTGCCGAGCCACCGCCTGATGCTGCGGGCGGCGCTGATCCGACCGCTCGGCTCCGGCATCTTCAGCCTGCTCCCCCTCGGCTGGCGGGTGGTGCGCAAGGTGGAGCAGATCATCCGGGAGGAGATGGACGCGATCGGCGGCCAGGAGCTGCTGATGCCGGTCGTCCACCCGGCCGATCTCTGGCGGGAGACGGGGCGCTACGACATGGTCGGCCCCGAGATGACCCGCTTCCACGACCGGGGCGAGCGGGACATGGTGCTGGCGATGACGCACGAGGAGGTCGTCACCGACCTCGCCCGGCAGGAGATCAACTCCTACCGCCAACTGCCGCAGCTCGTCTACCACATCCAGACCAAGTGGCGGGACGAGCCGCGGGCGCGGGGCGGCCTGATCCGGGTCCGCGAGTTCACGATGAAGGACTCCTACAGCCTCGATCGGGACGCGGCGGGGCTCGATGCCCAGTACCGCAACCACTGGCGGGCCTACGAGCGGATCTTCCGCCGCTGCGGGCTGCGCTTCGTCGTCGTCGGGGCCAACACCGGGATGATGGGAGGGTCGGCCTCGCACGAGTTCATGGCCCTCTCCCCCTACGGCGAAGACATCGTCTTGCTCTGCCCGACCGGGGACTACGCGGCGAACCGGGAGGTGGCGACCTTCCGCCGCGAGGTGCCGGGGACGGAAGCGCTGCTGCCACTGGAGGAGGTCGAGACGCCGGCGACGCCCACGATCCAGGCGCTGGCCGACTTCCTCGAGATCCCGCTGGCGCGGACGGCGAAGGCGGTCTTCTTCACCGGGGACTCGGGCCGCTTCGTCTTCGCCGTGGTCCGGGGCGACCTCGACGTCAACGAGACGAAGCTGCGCAAGGCGAGCGGGGAGCTCGGTCTGACCCCGGCGACGGCCGAGGAGATCCGGGCGGTCGGGGCCGAGCCGGGCTACGGCTCGCCGGTCGGGGTTCAAGGGGCGCTGGTGGTCGTCGACGAGAGCGTGCGCGACAGCCCGAACCTGGTGGCCGGAGCGAACCGGAGCGGCTACCACCTGCGGAACGTCAACCTGGGGCGCGATTTCCAGGCCGACGTGGTGGCCGACATCGCCTCGGCCGAGGCGGGCCTGCCCTGCCCGGTCTGCGGCACGCCGCTCGCCGCCGAGCGGGCGATCGAGGTCGGGAACATCTTCCAGCTGGGGACGCGCTACAGCCAGGCGCTGGGGGCGACCTTCCTCGACGCCGAAGGGGAGAGCCACCCGATCGAGATGGGCTCCTACGGGATCGGCTCGGGGCGGGTGACGGCGACGATCGTCGAGCAGCACCACGACGACAAGGGGATCGCCTGGCCGGTCTCGGTCGCGCCCTACCACGTCTCGCTCCTCTCGCTCGGGGGGGCGAACGAGACGGAGCCGGGGGAGGTGGCGGACCGGCTCTACGGCGAGCTGACCGCGGCGGGGATCGAGGTGCTCTACGACGACCGGACCGACCGGGCGGGGGTCAAGTTCAACTACGCCGACCTGATAGGCTGCCCGGTCCGGGTCTCGGTCCGCGCCCGGACGCTGGCCCGCGGCGAGGCGGAGATCAAGGGCCGCACCGAGAGCGAGGCGCGGTTCGTGCCGCTGGCGAAGGTGGCGGCGACGGTGCGGGGGATGTTGGCGGACTCAAGATCAGCGCTTGTCAACGACCCAACCATCGATTCACTTGATCGACCGGCGCAGACGATGTAACGGCGAAGGTCGATTCGCACGCGGCGGCGATAGGAACAGGAACGCGAAAGGGACGACGATCAGGTGAGCTGATCGGAGACATCCCCGGAGTCTGCAATGTAGGCTCCTGCCGGCGTTTCTCCGCGGCAGCTGGCATCGCCTCAGGTAGGAGCTTCACTTCACCGCCCCGTTGATCCGCCCCTGGCATTTGATGCGGAATCTGGGTGAACACTGGTGTTTGCCGGAAAGCAGCCCTCACCCCCAGCCCCTCTCCCGTGCGCGGGAGAGGGGAGCCTGGTCGCGGACCGGCGGGGGGAACACACACAGTTCAGCCGAATTCCGTATGATTGCATCAGCTACGGAGTAGGCGTGGATGGATAATGCACTGTTTGATCCCATCGAATTCAAGAGGATTGTGGGAGACAGGAACTTCTTTCGGCGCTTGCATGGTAGTCTGCTCCCACCTACGGAGGACGAGAGGCCCGCTGATAGGCGTTCGTTTCTTGATCAGCTAGCAACTAGCGTTGTGAAGCGTGAATACTTTCCTTCGATTCCCCGGGGCTACATCATCCACAATAAGCACAATCGAGTCGCTCGTATCGTACCAGTCTTCACATATGCGGATAGCTCGGTCTACTACTACTGCATCAAGAAGCTGGAAGCAGCAATCTCGGGCAACCGAGTCGTTGGGACATTTGGAGGTTGGGAGCTAGGAAATCCAAT
>JBBSNJ010000195.1:0-6189 GCA_038232775.1 Thermomicrobiales bacterium | reverse complement strand
GGTCATCCGGTCCCCCCTTCGTCCGGCGGGACGTCAGCCGCGGCGGCGAAATCGGCGGCGAACGTCTCGGCCGCCCGTCTGACCGCGACCGGATCGTCGAGCAGGATGCCGAGTTCGCGGTTCTGGTCGAGCGACGTCGCCGTCAGATTCTGCGAGCCGACGAACGCCCACCGCCCATCGACCAGGATCAGCTTGGCGTGGATGTAGGGTGAGCTCGTCAGGCGAACCGCGACCCCCGCCGCCGCCAGTTCCGCCCGCTCCTCGGCCTGGTCGTCGTCGCCGCCGCCGGTCGCCACCAGTCGGACCCGCACCCCGCGCTGGGCGGCCGCGACCAGGGCCTCGATCATCTCCCGGTCGCGGACCACCTCCGCGTAGAGATCGAGCGAACGTTCCGCCTCCCCGATCAGGGCGAGCAGCGTCCTCCGGCTCGTCGTCGGGCTGACCACCAGCGGACCAGCCGGCGGCTCGGCGCCGCTCGACCAGTCGGCGGTGAAGATCGCGGCCGCCTGGGCGACGTCGGCGGGGCGGGTGGTCAGGACGTTCAGCTCTCGGTTCTGCTCGAACGCGGAGCGGGTCAGGTTCTGGTTCATCACCAGCGCCGCTTCGCCGTCGATCACCATCGTCTTGACGTGGCTGAAGCGGAAGACCGGGTTGCCCCAGCGGACCGCGATCGCCGCCGCTTCCAGTCGCTCGAAGACCGCCTCTTCGCCCCCCGCCCCGCCGAACGGGTGCTCCTCCAGCAGCACTCGGACCGAGACGCCGCGGTGGGCGGCCGCTTCGAGGGCCGCGATCGTCGCCTCGTCGCTCAGCAGGTAGACCTGGAGCGTGATCGACCGCCTCGCCCCGGCGATCTCGTCAAGGATCGGTCCCCGGCCCGCCTCCGGCTGGACGAAGAGGTGGACGAAGCCGCCGGCGGCCGGGGCGGCGCTCGCCGCCGACGACGGAGCGGGCGGCATCGCCACCTCGGCCCCGCTCGAGCCAAAGAGCCGCCCGCGGAGGGCGAGCCCCCAGAGGACCAGCACGACGACCAGCGCCCCGCTGATCAGGAGGGCTCGCTTGCCGGGGAGGCTGGCCGACGGGCGGGCGGTGGCGTTGCCCAGTCCTGGCCGGACACGCCGGCCGATGCGCCGTCGACCGTTCCGCGCCTGGCGGTCGTCGTTCATCCGCCGTCTCCGAGTCGCGGGCTGCTCCGTCCTTGCGGTTCTCGGGAGGTCGTTGGGGGCTCGGTGCGTGCCCTCGCCCCCCCCGCCCCCTCTCCCGGTGCGCGGGAGAGCGGGAGCCGCTACCCCATTTGGGTTCCCGAAGCTCGCATCATACGAGCATCGAGCGATCGCTTCCGCTTCCGCCGGTGGAGCGCTCTCACCGCCGCGACTCCGATCAGGGTGGGTCTCCGGCCAATTGCCCCGGTCTCAGGCGCGGGAGAGGGGCCTACGTTCCGGTTCCGAGAGCGGAACCGCTCAAGCGGACTCCGCAACCGGGGACTGGACGAGCGATGCGGCAACCCCGATCCTCGGCGACCTAGGGCGTTGGTTGGCGGCTTCCGACCGACGGGCGGAGCAAGCGGTGCCCCGACCTGGAAGGGCGCCGGCACCGCTATCGCCCACCGCGGTCGAGGGCGGTCCGCTGCCGCCACGATCGGACCTGGGCCGCGTGCTCGCGGTAGTGGTCGACGCTGGCCTGCCGGAGTCGGGAGCGGACCCCTTTGGTGCGCAGCTCGCCGTCGGAGAGGGCGCCGACGAAGGCGACGAACCGCTCGTGCGTCCGCTCCATCTCGGCCAGCACCTCGGCCCCGGATCGAACCCGCCGCGCCGCTGCCTCGTCGGCGTTGAACCGTCGCCACGCCACCCGCTCGACCGACTCGCCCGAGAGGAGGCGGCCGCAGGTCGCGAGCGTGAGCGCTTCCCAGGCGGCGACGTGCCCCATCAAATCCTTGACCGACCAGCCGCCGCTCGCCCCCGCCTCGCCGACGCGCGCCGCCGGGAGGTCGGCGAGACTCACCAACCAATCGTCCCAGGCCGCGGCGACCCCCGCCAGCAGGGTGGTCGCCGCGCGCGATGTCATCGCGCCCTCCGAGCTCGCGCGCCCACGTGGCTGCCCCGCTCAGAGACCGACCCGCGCCCGCCAGGCCCGGATGTCCGCCGCGTGCTCGTCGTAGTGCTCGAACGTGTCCCCCCGCAGGCAGCCGCAGAGGCCGAGGAAGCGGGGATCGGACGGGGGCGTCTGGCGCAGCAGGGCGAGCACCGCGGCGTGGGCGCGATCCATCGCCGCCCGCTGCTCCGCCGCCGAGCGGCCGGCCGCCGCCGCCGCTTCCCGCTCGTTGATCGCCTGCCAATCGACCTCGACCGCCGGCTCGCCCCGCAGCAGCCGCTCCCCGGCGGCGACCGCTTGCTCGTCCCAGAACGCCACGTGCCCCATCACGTCCTTGACCGACCACTCGCCGACCGCACCCGCCTCGTCCAGGTGGGCCGCGGGTACACCCGCCAGGGCGTCGGTCAGTCCCCGCCAGCTTTGCTCGATCCGCTCTTCGGTCGCCGTCAACGGATCGCCGGCGGGGTCCGGAGTTGCCTCGTTCCGCTCGCTCACGCGCTTCCTCCTCGGTCCGCGGCCGGGCCGCGCTCTGCTGGGTGCGGCCGATGCTCGCACGGCCCGCTCCCCGATTCAACCCGCGACACGGCGCCGCGTGAGGCGGGGCCGGCCGCGGCGCGGTAGGATGGCGGCGACGATGGGAGCGGCACGGCGGGGGCGCGGCGTGGCGGCGCGGTGGCGGCGCCGGGGAGGCGAGGACGATGGAAGGGCGGGGCAGCAACGGCCGGATCGGGCGCGACGGCGGCGGCAACGGGATGGGTCGGACGCGGGAGTTCTTGGCCGGGCTCGGTCTCCCGACCGGGGACGCCCACGACCTGCCGACCTCGGCCGCCCGCTTCCCCGACGGCGGCCAGTACCGGGTCGAGATCCCTTCGGTCGAGGGGCCGGCGGCGCTGCGCGCCGTCTACGCCGCGGCGGACGAGTTCGGCGTCCCCGTCCACCGCGTCAGCCAGGGGAGCGGCGTTATGCTCCTGCTCGACGGCGAGCTCGACGAGATGGCGGCGCTCGCCGCCGAGCGGGGGATCGAGGTCAGCCTCTTCGTCGGTCCCCGTGCCGGCTGGGACACCGGGGCGATGGCCTACTCCCCGGCCGGGAAGGCGGTCGCGCCGAAGGTGCGGGGGATGGACCAGCTCGTCCAGGCCGTCGAAGACGTGCGCCGTTCCTGCGACCACGGGCTGCCCAGCGTCCTCGTCACCGACGAGGGGCTCCTCTCCGTCCTCGGCGAGATGAAGCGGGCCGGCGAGTTGCCGGCCGAGCTGATCATCAAGGGTTCGGTCATGCTCGGCGCCGCCAACCCGGTCTCGATCCGCCTGCTCGAGAAGCTAGGGATGACGACCTTCAACACCCCGACCGACCTCAGCCTGGCCCAGCTCGCCGCCGTCCGCCAGGCGACGAGCATGCCGCTCGACGTCTACATCGAGGTGCCGGACAACGTCGGCGGTTTCGTCCGCCACTACGAGATCGCCGAGATCGTGCGGGTCGCCGCCCCGGTCTACGTCAAGTTCGGCCTCCGCAACGCTCCCGACATCTACCCGAGCGGCACCCACCTCGAGGCGACCGCGGTCGCCCTCACCCGCGAGCGCCTCCGCCGCGCCCGGATCGGCCTCGACCTGCTGGCCCGCCTCGACCCGGAGGCGGCGATGTCGCCGCTGCCGGAGCCACGGCAGTCAGACTGATCGACATCGAGGTGACGGCTTTCGTCTTTGCTCGGCCCCTCCAGCGGGGCTCCTCCCTCACGCTTCACCCACCTCGCAGAAGGGCGCGCCCCTGTCCGGGCCTCCGTCGAGATGGTCTGCATATGGGCCTCGAGCTCCGGCGTCGGCGCCACGTCCGGCGCCGGCTCCGGCGTCCGCCAAGCGTGCCCCGCCGCGATCCGGCCCGTCATCCTCTCCGCGCTTTGCCGCGCCGATCGCGGCGCGAAGTGGCCAATCTGCCGCTTGCCGACTACGCCCTCTCGTCCTTGACTCACCCCTCGGGCTGACCCCGGTTGAGACGCAATCCAGGTATGTCATCGTAATGTCGGTTGTTCCGCGACACCAGGTTGAAATCCAGTTCAATCGCCGAAGCCGCGATGATCAAATGCATCGACCGGTGGTTGACCTGCCGGCGTGGCCGTCGCAATTCGGCGCGGAGGCGAGCGGTACCTGTCGCTATCGGCTCGCTCACACCGACGACGGCGATCTCCCGGAGGAGCTCCCGGAAGATCGCGCTCACTCCCACTGTGTCCCGACCCCCGACGATGCCTTCGACGATCTCGACATAGCTGATGATACTGATCGTCATGCCTCCAGGGAGCAACCCGACGAGGAGGTCGCGGGCCTGCTCTATCCCGGTCAGGTCATCCACCACCCAATCGGTGTCGATCAAGGAGGTCAAAGCACGACCAGGGGTCGATCAGAGCCGCGCGACGCCAACGCGTCCCGCTTGAACTGCTCCCCGTCCACCAACCCCTTCCAACCGCCGAAGGCGGAGAGAAACGCCTGTCGGTCAGCATCCGACTTTTCCCGAAACTTGGAACCCTGAGTCGGCCCCACCGTGGGCAGGGGCGTTAGCAAAGCCACGTCCCTGTCGCCGATTCGCAGCACGTACGGCGCCCCCGCGTCCCGCACACCCTCGACGACGCGCCGAAGATCGGGGTTGTTGGTCACGTCGATAACGTTGGATTTCTCCAGAGCCACCTCACGTTCCTTCCTCGCCAACGTCGTTTCCTCGCCCTTCTGGACCACTGCTAGGCCGGCCCCGCCGCCACGTTCCGCATGTGCGCCTCGAGCTCCGGCGTCGGCTCGACCTGGGGCACCGGCTCCGGCGCCCGCCAGACGTGCCCGGTCGCGATCCGCCCCGCCAGGACTTCGGCGATGTGCCGGGTCGAGCGCGGCGTGAAGTGTTCGATCTGCTGCCGGCAGGAGACCCCGGCGACGGCCACCGTCGCCCCCTCGCTGAGCGCCTCGACCGCCGGGAAGAGCCGATCCTCCCCCACCTTGCGCGAGACCTCGTAGTGCTCCGCCTCGTACCCGAACGAGCCGGCCATGCCGCAGCACCCCGCTCCGCTCTCGGTCGCCGCGCACCCCGCTGCTGTGAACAAGGACATCGACGGCCCGACCCCGATCAGCGCCTTTTGGTGGCAGTGGCCGTGGAAGAAGACCTCCGGCGCCGTCCCGTCCTCCCCGTTCTTCCAGGCGATCCCCAGCTCCCCGGCCGCCTCCAGCTTGCCCAGGAACTCGTCGATCATGAACGACTGCCCCGCCACCGCCGCCGCCTCCTCGTTGTCGGGCAGCAGGTCGCGGTACTCGTCGCGCAGCGTCAGGATGCAGCTCGGCTCGGTGCCGACGATCGGCACTCCGCGCTTGGCGTAGGGCGCCAGCAGCGCCACGTTCCGCTGCGCCAGCCGCCGCGCCTCGTTGACCATCCCCTTGGAGAGCATCGGCCGCCCGCAGCAAACCCGCCGCTCCTCGACCAGCACCTCGAACCCGGCCGCCTCCAGCAGCTTGACCGCGGCCATCCCGATCCGCGGGTAGTTGTAGGTGGCGAAGGTGTCGTGGAAGTAGACCACTGGGCCCCGCGTCGCCTGTGCCGCC
This sequence comes from Thermomicrobiales bacterium, assembly GCA_038232775.1. Taxonomy (GTDB): domain Bacteria; phylum Chloroflexota; class Chloroflexia; order Thermomicrobiales; family UBA6265; genus JBBSNJ01. Next base: position 529 of record JBBSNJ010000195.1, on the reverse strand, counting down.
GGCGCCCGCCGCCGCCGCTCCTTCCAGCGGTGGACGAACGTCCGCCGCGCGAACGGCGACAGCTTCCGCTCCGGATGGACCCCGAGCGCCCTCATCGCCGGCCTCGCCACCGGCAGCTTGAGGGCCAGGTTCGCCAGCGGCGCGACCGGGGCCGCCAGCTTCGACAGGGTGTGGATGTGCCCGAAGACCCGCGACCGCAGCGGCGTCCCGTGGGCGGCCTGGTACTGGGCCAGGAACTCGATCTTGATCTTCGCCATGTCGACCGACGACGGGCACTCTGTCTTGCACGCCTTGCACGACAGGCAGAGGTCGAGGACGCCGTAGACCTCCTTCGAGGTGAATTCGCTCTGGTCGAAGATCTGGCCCGCAAGCGCGTTCCGCAGCGCGTTGGCGCGTCCCCGCGTCGTGTCTGCTTCGTCCTTGGTCGCCATGTAGGAGGGGCACATCGTGCCCGCCTTCAGCTTGCGGCAGACGGCGGCCCCGTTGCACATCTCGACCGCCCGCAGCAGACCCCCCTCGGCCGAGAAGT
>JBBSNJ010000194.1:0-6197 GCA_038232775.1 Thermomicrobiales bacterium | reverse complement strand
GCGCCTCGGCGGCGGCGGCGGCTGGCTCCCCGTCGGCCAGCAGTTGGGCGCGCTCGCGGTCGAGCTCGGCCAGCGCCCGCCGATACCGGTCGAACTTCACCTGCGCCGCGTCGCGCTCGTCGATCCGGCGCCGGCAGTCGGCCAACCGGTCGGCGTGCACCTCGGCCGCCGCCATCTCGAGCCGCGCCGTCGCCGTCAGCAGGCGTTCGGCGGCGGCCGGGGGATCGGCCGCGTCGGCGTCGGTCCAGCCCCAGCCCGCGATCGCCGCGCCGCGCGTCTCGACCGCGCCGACCGTCTGGGCCATCTCCCGCGCCGCGCTCTGACCGGCGGCTTCGGCGCGGGCTAGGTCGGCCCCGAGGACGCGGTGCCGGTCCCACCGCTCCCGCTCGGCGACGTGGGCCGCCACCGCCTGCCGGCGGGCGGGTTCGGCCGCACGGAGCGGAAGCAACTCCTGGCGCGTCGCGTCGGCTTCGTCGAGTCGCCGCAGCGCGGCGTCCTCCGCCTCCCGCCGCGCCCCGGCCGCCCGTTCCTCGCCGCCGATCCGGGCCAGCTCCCGGCGCAGCGCCTCGTCGCCCCGCTCCAAGCCCCGCCACCGCTCGAGGTCGGCGCGGGCCGCGGCAGCCGCCGCCGCCGACCGCTCCCGCTCGGCCGCCGCCGCCGCGACCGACGCCTCCTGGATCGCGATCGTCGCCTCGGCCGCGGCGATCTCGGCGGGGAAATCGCGCCCGGCCGATTGCTCGGCGTATTGGAGCTTGAGCCCGGCGGCCTCGGTCCGCGCCAGTTGCCGCTCCTCCCCGACCAGCCGCTGCGCTTCTCGGATCGTCTCCAGGCCGAGCAGCCGCCCGACCTCGCGCCGGCGGTCGGTGTCCCGCAGGGTGCCGAAGAAGGTCAGCTCCTTCTGCCGGGTGAAGAAGGTCGAGACGAAGGCGCGGTGCCCGAGACCGATGAGTCGGCGGGCGACGTACTCGCTGACCTGCCGCGTCCCTTGGACCAGTGGCGCCTCCTGGCCGTCTCGGTAGACTTCGGCGCTCGTCACTCCCCGCCGCAGCCCCCGCTCGACCGTGTAGCGGACCCCGTCCCGCGAGTCTTCGAGCACCACCTTGACCAGCGTCCGCCCCACCCCGCCCCGCGGCGGCACCTCGGCGTTCTCGATCTCCCGTGGGTTGTAGAGGCACCACTCGATCGCCTCGAACAAGGTCGTCTTGCCGACCCCGTTCGCCCCGATCACGGCGACGACTCCCTGCGGCGGGAACTCGATCCGGTGCTCCCCCTGGTACTGCTTGTAGTTCTCGAGGTGGAGCTCGGCAAGGATCACGCCGGGTCCTCCCCGGCGACCGCCGCCATCGCCTGGGCTGCCTCATCGAGCGCCCGCGCCCCCCGCTCGCCGAAGGCGGCGGCGAACCCCGCGTCGTAGAGACCCTGCCCCGCCTGCTCTTCGACGAAGGTCGCGAACAGGGTCCGCAGCGGCGCCAACATCTCGGTCTCGCCCCGCGAGCCGCCGAGACCGAGCAGGTCCGCCGGCGAGTAGACCTGGATCGACCAGGCGACCCCCTCGGTTTCCCGGCGGATGATTGCCTCCACCTCCCGCCGCAGCGGGCGGGGGGTTTGCAGCAGCTCGATCCGGACCATCGCCTCCGGGTCCGCCAGCGCTCCGGCTCGGTCGAGGATCAGGTCGGCCAGTTCCCGCGCCCCGCGACCGTCGCCGTCGAGCGGTTTGAGCGTCCGCATCGGGCGCGTCGGGAGGGCGACGTGGTCGACCTGCGGCGGCTCGCCGGCAGCCCCCACCTCCACGATCAAGAGCCCCGGCGTGACCTCCTCGTCGCCCCAGCCGGTCCGCTCGGTGCTGCCGCTGTACCAGGCGTTCCGCCCCTGATCCCCCCAGAGGTGGTAGTGCCCGAGCGCCACGTAGTCGAGGTCGGGGGAGAGGAGATCTGCCCCCAGCCGCTCTTCGCCCGGCTCGTGCTGCCCCCGCAGCTTGACCCCCGGCGCCAGGCCGTGGGTCACGAGCAGGTTCCGCCGCCCCCGCTCCAGCAGCGGCAGCGGCGGGTTCGGGTTCGTCAGCGCCCCGTGCGGCACGGCATGGAGGGTGACGCCGAGCGCCTCGAACCGAACCTCCTCGAGCTCGTAGCCGGCAACGAAGCGGACCCCCGGCAGGGCCAGCTCGAGCAGGCCGAAGACCGAGCCGGTCGTCCGCAGCCGCGGCGTATCGTGGTTGCCGCCGATGACGACGCAGGGGAGGTTGGCCGCCTCCAGCCGCCGCATCTCGCGCACGAAGCAGCGGAGCGTCGCCCAAGAGGGGCGGGTGTGGTGGAAGAGGTCGCCGGCGTGGACGACGAGATCGACTCGCCGGGCCAGGATCTCGTCGATCGCCGCCGCGAACGACCGCTCGACGTCGACGGCGCGCTGGTTCCGGCCCGAGGCCGGGTCGCTCTTGGCGAGCGCCCGGTAGCCGAGGGGGGTATCCGCGAGGTGGGCGAGGCGGAGAGGAGAACTCGTCATAACGGTCGAGATTGTACCGGAGTCGGGCGGGACCGAGGGGAGGGGCGGGCGATGCTTCGAGCCGGTTCGGCCGGGACGCGCTGGTTCGGCGGCACGGCCCCAAGCGGCGGACTGCCGCGGGCCGGTGAGCGGCGCGGGAGGGCGAGGCGGGCGATCATTGCCGGGTTCTGGCGCGAGCGATCAAGTCCTTGGTCAAGGACCAGGCGTTGAAGCGAGGGTTGTCGCTCCGCTCCCGGATCGCGCGCTCGATCTTGAAGTAGATGTCATCGACGAGGTTGGGATCGAGCCCGTCCGCCGCGGTCAGGACTTCGTGTCGTCGGGGGGCGTGGCCGTCGAGATGCTGCTGGAGCAGCCGGAAGAGGCCCTCTCCGACGTGGCCGTTCTGCCGCCCCGCCCCGCCTGCCTCGTTGAAGACGCGCTGGCCGGCCATGCCGGGGATCGTCGGCGGCAGCGGGAAGGTGCCGAACAAGGGCGCCCGGAAGTGGGCGTGGCGGACCAGGAGCCGCCCCTTCGGCAGGCCCAGCAGCTCCGCCTTGACCGTCTCCGAGAGGGAGCGGTAGGCGCTATTGGTCAGCTCCTCGTCGCCGATCCGACCGTAGAGGGAGGTGCCGCAGTTGCCGAGGATCTCGTCGTCGACCTTGGAGCGGAACTGCTGGGCGCCGAAGAGGACGACGTTGAGGTGGCGGCCGCGGGCGGCGATGTCGACCAGGGTGTCGCGCAGCCCGCCCTGGCCGCCGCCGGGGGCGTACTTGTTCAGCTCGTCGACGAAGACGATCACCTTCTGGACGCCGAGCTCTTCCCGCTCGGCGCGGCGCCAGAGCTTGGTGATGATCGAGGTGACCAGCAGCTCCTGGACGTTGGTGTTGCAGCCGGCGATGTCGACCACGCGGAGCTCCTGGTCGGCGAAGGCGTCGTCGACCTGCGGCAGCCGGCCGTACTCGACCATGCTCCGCGAGAGGAGACCACCGAACTTCTCGGGCAGAGAGTTGAAGCGGTTGCGGGCCTTGTTGATGGTATAGCGGTGGTGGCTGCGCCAGTTGTCGGGGGCGGGGTCTTGGGCGAAGTGGTCGTCGATCTCGGCGAAGAGGGCTTCGAGCTGGTTCAGGGAGCCGATATTCTGCTGGCGCAGCTCGTAGATGAAGCCGGAGAGCTTATCGTCGAGGTCGCCCCGGTCAAAGACCTTGTGCGGCGTCCAGAGCAGCGGTTCGAGCGACCAGAGGACCGGGAAGACGCGGTTGGTCGCTTCCCGCTCGGCGGAGCGGAGCGTGTTGAGGGCGCCAACCGTCTTGGACTGCTCGAGCTGGACGGCCTGGGTGCCGCGGGCGTCGGGCGTGTGGCCCGGCTTGAAGGGGGCGAAGATGCGGAAGTTGGAGAAGGGGTCGGGTTCGAGGTCGAGCGCCTCGTAGGCCCGGCGGTCTTCGTCGCCGAACTGACGGAACTGAGCCGACTGGTAGGCGTCCTCGTCGCCCTCGGCCGGGATCGCCGGCTTGTCGAGCCAGAGCAGGTCGGGGCCTTTGACGTTGAACATCAGGGCGGCGACCGTCTCTTGCCGCTTGCGCAGCGTCTGGAAGACGGCCGAGGTGAGGAAGAGGGCGTGGCTGGTCTTGGTCGCCAGCCCCGACTGGCCGGTCCAGTTGGCGTGCCCCGCCTCCGGCCCGAGCAGATAGTCGCCGTCGAGCCAGATCGGCGCCCGCTGGAAGGCGACGTCGCCCCGCTCGTTCAAGAGCTCCTGGCCGTCGTCGTCGCGGGCGGCGTTGCCGTTGGTGTGGAGCAGAGCCGGGATCGCGGGGCCGCTGTAGTTCTGGCGGCCGAGGGCGTAGTCGATCGCCGCCGGCGTCGCGAACCAGACCGGACCGCTGACGGGGGGGCGGTGGGAATCGACATCGGGCCGCAGGTGCTGGGTGGCGAGGACGGTGACGGCGAAGACCAGGATCTCCGGCCGCCGGGTCGCGAGCTCGTCGACCAGCGCCGCCGCTTCCTCGCCGTGGCGGTCGAAGTAGTCATCGAGGAAGGAGCGGAGGTCGGAGAAGCGCCGCGGCTCGTCGACGACGCCGACGACGGCGGCTTCCTCCGAGAAGGCGACGACAACGTGGCCGACGTCGAGCGTCCGCGCCTCGTCGGCAGCCCAGATGAAGAAGCGGTGCGCCCCGGCCGGCTCCGGCTCGCTGCCGACGACCCGCCCGATCGGCCCCGTTCGCTGATCGATCAGCTCGTGGAATCGCTCGGTCAGCATTGCCGGATTCGCCCCTCCTCCGGCAGCTTCTCCCTCCGCCCTGTCGTACCAGACCGTGGGCTCCGCGATCGCCGTCGCCATGGACCTCCACCCCCGACTCGCGCTGCAAACCCAGACGCCAGACGCCAGACGCCAGACGGCAGTTGCCAGTTGCCAGTTGCCAGACGCTTACGCCCCTGGCCAGCCGCGGGTGTCCGCCTCAAGGCGTCGCTTCAGGATCCGCTCCAGGAAGTGGACCGGGTAGAGGAGCGTCGCCCAGCGGGCGTCCGCGGTGGCTCGGGGTGTCCGCTCGGCCATCAGCCAGGCGGAGATCTCGTCGATCTTCGCGGTTTCCCGCACCGTTTGGCGGGCTTCCACCCGGACGAGCGCATGCCGCGCGTCGAGACCGGCGGCGTCCCAGAGGCGGAGGTACCAGAGGGTCCGCTCCTCGGGGTCGGGACCGCCCCGGTACCGATCCTTCGGGAAGAACGCCGTCGTCCGATGGCCGGGCGGCAGGCCCAGCAGCGTGACCGCGTCCGACCCCGACAGGTAGCTCTCCGTGAACTGCTTGACGAGCCCGATCGCGCGATCGACCGGGCGGTGCAAGCGGCCGTCGACCACGATCCAACCGTCGTCCTGGGTCGTCCGCGACCAGTCCTCGAGGAGGTCTTCTTCCAGCCGGCCCCGGACGCTCCTTGCCGCGGCGTAGGACGCCTCGACCAACCGCCCGTAGTCGCCGGCGACCGCCTGGTAGGTCTCTTCGTCCGGTTGGCCGGCCAGCGGATCGACGATCTCGCCCCCGTGCTCTCGAATGCGGTCGCGCAGCCGAGACAGGTCGGCCCCCGGCAGTCGTTCCGGGATCAGCCAGGCATGGCAGAGGCGGAGGGTGCCGGGGACGATCTCGCAGCGCCCGTCCTCGTCGCGCCGCAGCACGGCGGCGGCGGCGATCGCGGCATTGATCGGTACCAGCCCGATCCGCCAGCAGGGGAGGGTGCGCTGGGTGCCGTCCAAGAAATAGCGCAGCTTCGACGCCGCCGCCGGCTGCGTCGCTACTACCCGCTCCTGGATCGATCCCTCCAACGGCTCGATCCCCGGCTGCCGCGGCGGGGGACGAGAGCCGACCGCCGCCGCCCCGGCGTACTGCGACTCCAGCGGCTGCGCCCGCCGCATGTCGGCGACGGCCACACCGTCCCGCACCAGATCGGAGTGGAGCTGGTTGACCGCCGACGCGAAACTCGCCCTGTGGCCGTTCAGTCCCGTCGCCACGCCCTCACTCCCGCCGCTTGCATGTACGGACAGATCGAACGGGCGTTCAGTATAGTCGATCTGTTCCTGGCCGCCAGGGAGGGAGCGGTGCGGTCCGCAGGAGTACTACGGAGTCCGGGTGCTCGGGTCCGGTTCCCTGGGGATTGGTGGTCACCCTTCAGCGCTCGGCGGATCGGCGTCCCCCGGCACGAAAGGGACCGGGCTGAAGCGACGAAGCCTC
>JBBSNJ010000193.1:0-6202 GCA_038232775.1 Thermomicrobiales bacterium | reverse complement strand
GTCGAGATCGTCCGCACGGCGGCGGCGGCGCTCGGCAGCGCAGTCGGGTGGCTGGTGAACGTGACCGACCCGGCGGCCGTCGTCGTCGGCGGCGGGCTCGGGCTCGCCGGCGGGCGCTATTGGGAGGGCTTCGTCCGCGCGACCCGGGAGCACGTCTGGAACGACGCCGCCCGCGGGCTGCCGATTGTGGCCGCGGCCCTCGGCGCCGACGCCGGCCTCGTCGGCGCCGCGCTGGCGGCGGTGGGCCGGGAGGATTTGGCGGGCCACCGAGCGAGGATCGACGAGCAGCTCGACGCGAGGCCGGCGACGGCCTGACTGGAGGGAGACCGGATGCCGGAGACCATCCTGGAGGAGATCGCCCGTCGCGGCGCGGTGCTCGGCGACGGCGGCTACTTGATCGAGCTGGAGCGCCGGGGCTACGTCGACAGCGGCTCCGGGCGGGAGAAGGTCGGCACCGGCCGCGGCAGTGGGCAGTTCACGCCGGAGGTCGCGATCGAGCACCCGGCCGCGCTGCGCGGCCTGCACGAGGAGTTCCTGCTGGCGGGCTCGCGGGTGCTCCAGGCGTTGACCTTCTTCGCCACGCGGGAGAAGCTGACGCGGGCCGGCTACGGCGCCGAGACGGAAGCGATCAACGCCGCCGCGGTCCGGATCGCGCGCGAGGTGGCCGGCGACCGGGCGCTGGTCGCCGGCTCGGTGGCGCGGACCCAGCTCTTCGAGCGGGAGGGGTCGGCTGCCGCCGGCCACGCCCGCGACCTCCTCGCCGAGCAGGTCCGCCTGCTCCAGGACGCGGGGGTCGATCTCCTGATCCTGGAGACCTTCTTCCACCTCGACGAGATGCTGATCGCGCTCGCCTGCGCCCGCGAGAGCGGGCTGCCGCTCATCGCCACGATGAGCTTCCGGCCGACGACGTCCGCCACCAGCGACGGTCACACCCCGGCCGACTGCGCCGGCGCGATCGTCGACGCCGGCGCCGTCGCCGGCGGCGCCAAGTGCGAGCAGGAGCCGGCGCGGATGCTGTCGATCCTGCGGGCGATGCGGCGGGCGGTCGACGCTCCGCTGGCGGCCCAGCCAGCCGCCTTCCAGACGACCGACGCGACGCCCTGCTTCACCCGCATTCCCGAGTTCCCGGACGAGCTGGAGACGGTCCAGGTGCCGCGCCGGGCATTCTTCGACTTCGCCCGCGCGGCGGCGGCCGAGGGGCTCGGCTACCTCGGCGGCTGCTGCGGCTGCAACGCCAGCTACATCCGGTCGATGGCCCTAGGCCTGGCGGCCGCGGAGACCAGCGAGAGCCCTCACCCTGCCGCGGTCAGCGCGTGACCGATCGCGGATCCCGGCGAGCGGGACGGATGAGGCGAGAAAGGAGGTCGGCTGGAACCTGCCCCTCGGGGCGGCGATAATTGGGAACCGACCGGTAGCGACAGGGCCGCGAGGCCCCCTTCGAGCAAAGGAGCCGGAGATGAGCAGCACGCGTCGAAGCGTTGGCGGGACCACGTGGAGCCGGCGTCGACTGATGGGGACGGCGGCCGCGGCGGGCTTCGCCGCCGCGACGGGCGGGAGGGCCGCCCGCGCAGCGCGCCCCACCGCCCAGGGGGCGACCGAGATCACGTTCTGGACCCCCGGCGGCTCCCCCATCTTCTGCGACACCCACAGCGCGGTCGCCGCCGACTACGCGGCGGTCAACCCCGACGTCCGGGTCAACTTCCAGTGCGGCACCGGCGAAGGGTTCATGGAGCGCTTCCTCGGCGCCGTCGCCGCCGGCAACCCGCCGGAGGCGACCGTCCTCTGGGACACGCCGGTCTCGCTCGGCGTTCAGGGGGCGCTGCGGCCGCTCGACGACCTGATGCCGACCGGCGAGTACACCCCGGTCGAGAACTGGCCGGCGGGGGTGCTGGCGAGCTGCCAGTTCGGGGGCCAAACCTGGGGCCTGCCGGCCGCCGCCGGCACCTACGGCATCTGGTACAACGAGGAGCTGTTCGAGGCGAAGGGGATCCCCACCGACCGCGCCAGCTTCCCGAAGACCTGGGACGAGCTGCGCGCCCTCTCGAAGGAGTTCACCCTCTGGGAGGGGGACCGTCTCGTCCAGGCGGGGATGGTCCCCTTCAACGACCCCGCCAGTTTCGCGCCGACGCTGCCGATCTGGTCCGCCCTCAACGGGGGGCAGCTCTTCGACGGGGAGAACCAACGCTACACCCTCGACGCCGAGGCGAACGTCGCCATGCTCGACTACTTCCTCGCCTGGCTGGATGACGAGTATCGGGGGGACTTCGCCCAGCTCCAGCGCTCCGGCGCGTGGTGGACTTACCCGAGCGACGAGGGGCAGCCGCCCGAGTTCCAGGCCGGGCGGCTGGCGATGGTCGAGCAAGGCTCCTGGGTGATGGGCGACTTCTACGCCTACGACGAGCCGGGCTTCACTCGCTGGAACGTCGCCTCCTACCCGGTCGGCCCCGGCGGGACGTCGACCAAGTCGGGCTACTGGCCGAACTGGCTGGCGATCCCCGCCGGGACCGAGCACCCGGAGGAGGCGTTCGGCTACCTCGACTACATGAGCGGGGTGGGCATCGCCAAGATCTTCACGGTCGTCCCCGACATGCCGACCAACGCCAAGGTGGAGCCCGGGGTGCCCAACATCGTCGTCGAGCGGCGAGGGCAGGAGTTCGGCGAGGACGTGATGGCCTTCTTCCGCGGCCAGCTCGACATCGTGATCCCGATGTGGGACTCCCCGGTCCAGAGCTTCGCCCAAGACCAGATCACCGTCGCCCTGGAGCAGGTCTTCACCAAGCAGGCCGCACCCCAGGAAGCCCTGGCCGCGGCGCAGCGGGCGTGCCAGGCGGAACTGGAGAAGGTGCTGGCTGGCGCGGCGTAGCGCCGAATTGGCTGGCCGGCGGTGGGCAGGGAGGAGGGGGCGGATGGCGATGGCGCTTCCCGCGAGGTGGAACCGGGCGGCCGGTGGCTCTCTGCGACGGCGGGAGGCGCGCGCCGGTCTCCTCTTCATCCTGCCTTGGCTCGTCGCCTTGCTCGTCTTCTCCGTCTACCCGGTGCTCGGCACGTTCGGGCTCTCCTTCACCGACTACAACGTGATCGAGGCCCCGCGCTGGGTCGGCCTGGACAACTTCCGGCGGATGTTCGGCGCGGACCCGGACTTCTGGCCGGCGGTCCAGAACAGCGCCTTCTACGCCGCGGTCTCGGTCCCCCTGCGGTTGGTGATGGCGCTGGCGCTGGCGCTGGTGCTCAACCTCGGGGTGCGGGGCATCGGTCTCTACCGGGTGATCTTCTACCTCCCGGCGCTGGTCCCTCCGGTCGCGGCGACGATCGTCTTCATGCTGATGTTCAACCTCGACACGGGGCCGATCAATCTCGCGCTGCAGGCCGTCGGGCTGGCCCCGCCCGACTGGCTGCGTGATCCCGCCTGGTCGAAGCCGGCCCTGATCATCCTCAGCCTCTGGCCGCTCGGGGTCGAGGTCCTCGTCTTCCTCGCCGGCCTGAAGGAAATCCCGCAGGACCTGCTCGACGCCGCCGCGATCGACGGCGCGACGCCCTGGCGGCGATTCCTCGGCGTCACCTTGCCCCTCTTGACGCCGGTCGTCCTCTTCAACCTGGTGATCGGGGTCATCTACTCGTTCCAGGTCTTCGTGCCGGCGATCATCATCGGCGGCACGACCGGGGAGCCGCTCGGCTCGACCTTGATGTTCATGGTCCTGATCTACCGCAACGCCTTCCGCTACTTCGCGATGGGCTACGCCGCCGCTCAGGCGATGGTCCTCTTCGTCGCCGTCGCGGCGTTGACGCTGCTGATCTTCCGCTCGGCCCGCTTCTGGGTCCACTACGAAGGGGGCGACCAATGAGCCAGAGCGTCCCCCGCCCGGCGGCCCGGCCCCGCGGCGAGGTCCGGGCGGGGACCGCGACGCAGGGTCGCGTCCGGCTCGCTCGGTGGCTGCTGCCGGTGGCCCGCCACGCGGTCCTGATCGCGGCCGCGGCCGTCTTCCTCGTGCCCTTCTACTGGATGGTCAGCTCCGCCTTGAAAGACAACGCCCAGATCTTCGACCTGTCGCTCCACTGGTGGCCCGACCCGATCCGCTGGGAGAACTTCCGGACGGCGCTCGACTACCCCGGTTTCCCCTACCTGCGCCTCCTCTGGAACAGCGTCTACTACGCCGGCGCGGTGACGATCGGGACCGTCGTCTCCTGCGCCGCCGTCGCCTACGGCTTCGCCCGGCTCCGCTTCCCGGGCCGCGACCTCCTCTTCGGGATCACGCTGGCGACGCTGATGGTGCCGCCGATCGTCACCTTCATCCCCACCTACGTCCTCTTCGCCAAGCTGGAGTTGACCGGCTCCTACGCCCCGCTGATCATCCCCCGCTTCTTGGGGGACGCCTTCTACATCTTCCTGCTCCGCCAGTTCTTCCGCGGCATCCCGAACGACCTCTCGGACGCGGCCCGGATGGACGGCGCCGGCGAGTGGCGGATCTTCTGGGAGATCATGCTGCCGCTGGTCCGACCGGCCTTGATCGTGGTCGCCGTCTTCTCGCTGCTCTACACCTGGCACGATTTCTTCGGGCCGCTGATCTACCTCCAGGACCAACTCGAGTACCCGCTCAGCCTTGGCCTCTACGCCTTCCGCGCGCAGCGGACCTCGGAGTGGGCCCTGATCATGACCGGCTCGGTGCTGACGACGCTGCCGCTGATCGTCGTCTTCCTCTTCACCCAGCGCTACTTCATCCGCGGCGTGGCGATGACGGGGCTGAAGGGGTAGCCGGTGGCGGGTGACGGGTTGGAACCGCGGCCGTGATGCCCTGGGCCGCCCAAGGTCGCGGACGTCCCGACGGGAAGGGCTCGGCCTTCCCGAGGAATCTGAACGGCGCCTATCGGAGGCTGGCGGATGCCCAAGCTGAAACTCGCGCTCCTCGGCGCCGGCGACGTGGCCCGGCGCGACTACCTGCCGGAGTTCCACCGGATCGCCGACCGAGCCGAGCTGGTCGCCATCTGCGGTCGCGACGAGGGGCGGGTCCGCGCGGTCGCCGACGAGTACGGGATCCCGGCGCGCTACACCGACTACCGGCGGCTGCTGGCCGAGACCGACGCGGTCGCGGTTGTCAACCTGACGCCGATCCAACTCCACGGCGAGACGACCCTCGCCTGCCTCCAGGCCGGCAAACACGTCTACTCCGAAAAGACGGTGGCTGGCTCGGTGGCCGAGGCCGAGCGGCTGCGGGACGAGGCGAGGCGGCGGGAGCTGACCTTCGTCTGCGCCCCGTCCGTCCTCCTCTACCCCCAGGTCCGCTACGCCGCCGCGCTGCTGGGGCGGGGCGCGATCGGGCCGGTCCACTCGGCCCGTGGTCTCGGCTTCGGCGGCGTTCCCCCCTGGGCCGGCTACCCGTCCGACCCGAGTCCCTTCTTCGCCGCCGGCGGCGGTCCGCTGGTCGACATGGGGGTCTACCCGCTCCACGCCCTGACCGGGCTGCTCGGTCCGGCGCGGCGGGTGGCCGCCCTGGCGGCCCGCGGCCAGCGGCGGTTCACCATCCCGGACGGCCCCCTCGCCGGCAGGGAGATCCCGGTCGAGGTGCCCGACACCTGGCACCTCCTGCTCGACCTCGGCGGCGAGCGGCTCGCCTCGGTCGAGGCCAACAACGTGGCCCACGCCACGCGGGCACCAGAGATGGAGCTGCTCGGCCTGTGGGGGACGATCGCTGTCGACCTGCTCGACGTCGCCGCTCCGGTCGCGGTGGCGCGGCCCGGCGCCGGCTGGAGCGAGGTGGCGGTCCCGCACGCGCGGGTCAGCGGCCCCGACCACCTGCTCGGGGTCGAGCACCTGGTCGAGTGCGTCGCCACCGGCCGGGCGCCGCTCCTGAGCGTGGAGCACGCGATCCACGTCGTCGAGATCATCGAGGCGGCGGCACGCTCCGCCGCCGAGGGGCGGTTCATCGACATAACATCGAGCTTCGAAATGGGTGACGGGCTCGCCGGTTCGGCGACCGAGGAGGGGTAGGGGAGATGGCCGAGGTTGTGCGGTTGGGCGTGGTCGGGGCGGGGGCGATCGCGCTCCGCGGCATCTTGCCCCACCTCTCCCAAGAGGACGTCCAGGATCGGGTCCGGTTGCAGGCCGTCTGCGACCCGGCACCGGGGCGGGCCGAGGCGGCGGCGGCGAAGTACGGCGTGGCGGTGACGTTCGCGACCTACGAGGAGCTGCTGGCCGAAGGGGAGGTCG
>JBBSNJ010000192.1:0-6212 GCA_038232775.1 Thermomicrobiales bacterium | reverse complement strand
CTAGGGGAACCGATGATGAAGGGTGAACGTCACTCCGAGGGGGTCGGCGAGGCCGAGCGGTTCTGAGAGCCTTATTACCGATCACACGAACGAGTCTGGAACGGGCGGCCGAACGCGATCCTGGCCGAAATCGCCGAGTCGCTGCCGGCGGGTACGGCGTTGGACCTCGGCTGCGGCGAAGGCGGTGACGCGGTCTGGCTGGCCCGGCTCGGCTCGCGAGCGACCGCCGTCGAAGTTTCCGCGACCGTCCTCGACCGCGCGGCGGCGCTTGCGTCCGCCGCCGGCGTCGAACCCCGCATCGACTTCCAGCGGCACGACCTCACCGCCACCTTTCCCGCCGGCACCTTCGACCTCGTATCCGCCCAGTATCTGCACTCGCCGGTGGAGTTCCCGCGCCACCGTGTTCTGCGGGAGGCGGCGGCCGCCGTGGCACCGGGCGGGCTCCTGCTCATCGTCGACCACGCCTCGGTTGCGCCCTGGTCGTGGAACCAAGATCCGACCACGCGCTTCCCGAGTCCCGGGGAGACCCTGGCCACCCTCGATCTCGACTCCAGCCGATGGCGCACTGAGCGGCTGGATGCTCCCGCGCGTTCGGCGACCGGCCCGAACGGGGAGTCCGCCACGATCATCGATAACGTGATCGCGGTCAGACGCCTCGCGCCGTAACCATCCCGCGCACCGGCCGTAGCCTCGTCGACCGCATCGGCAAGGAAGCGCACCGGCGTTATCCGCCGCCCGCTCGATCGCGGCCCGGTCGGGCGCAACCGCCAGCCGCGGCTCAGTGCCGGGGGCGCCCGCCGAGAGGGTGGCCACGCCGGTCCCTCAGCTCCTTGGCGCCGCCTACGGTCGAATGCGCACGTGCATGCGTTCCCCTTGGGGACCAAACAGCGCGAGGATCTCAGTTGGTTCTGGGCCGGGGTTGCCCAGCCAATGGGGCGTCCGGGTGTCGAACTCGGCGACCTCGCCCGCGGTCAGGATCAGGTCGCGTTCGCCGAGCAGGAGACGCAGGCGCCCGGAAAGGATATAGAACCAGTCGTACCCGTCGTGGACTTGCTGTTCGGGGTCTCCCGCCGGCGTGTGCGGGGGGATGACGATCTTGTACGCCTGGGGGCTGCCCTGGCGGCGTGTCAGCGGGATGAACGTCATCCCCCAGCGAACGAGTGGTGCCGCCGCCCTGCGAGGCCCGGCTGGAGTCGGTGACGGCGGAGCGGCGCGATCTGCTCGGCGAGCAGTTCGGCCCGCGCTGGGGCGACTTAGCGCCGTTCCAGCCGCTCGTCGTGGCGAGGGTCGGGGCGGCGACGGTTGCCGTCTGCCACGCCGCCCGCCGCTCGCCGACCGCGGTCGAGGCGGGGGTGGCGACCCTCCCCGGGCATCGCCGCCGGGGGTACGGGGCGGCGGTCGCGGCGCGCTGGGCGGAGGAGGTGCGGCGGCTGGGGCTGGTGCAGCTCTCCAGTTGCTCGTGGGAGAATGCGGCCTCGCTCGGGGTGGCGCGTCGCCTCGGGCTGCAACCCTACGCGGCGGACTGGCACCTCACCTGAGCGACGCGAGGGAGGAGTGGCGTGTACCAGCGATCGGCCGCGGTCTACGACGCCTACCACGGGTCCCGGTTCGACTACGCTGCCCTCGCCGGCCGGGTCCACGAGATCATCGCCGTCCAGGTCCCGAAGTCGGAGGCGACGCTGCTCGAGGTCGCCTGCGGCACCGGTGCCTTCTTGGTCCACCTCCGGCGCTGGTACGCGGTCGAAGGGGTCGACCTGTCGCCCGAGATGCTGGCCGTGGCCCGCACCAAGCTGCCGGACGTCCCGCTCCACCAGGCGGACATGACCGAGTTCGACCTCGGCCGCCGGTTGGGCGCGGTCGTCTGCCTCTTCAGCTCGATCGGCTACGCGAAGACCACCGAGCGGCTGCGGCGGACGGCGGCGAACCTGGCGCGGCACACGCGGCCGGGCGGGATCGTCCTGGTCGGGGCCTGGTTCGCCCCAGAGGATTGGGAGGACGGCCGGGTGACGGCCGATCTGACCGACCACGACGGGGTCCAGATCGCGCGCATGACCCAAAGCGGCCAAACCGGGACGGTCTCGACGCTCGACATGCATGGGCTCGTGTCGCGCCCGTCGCTGCCCGGGATCGAGCACTTCAGCGAGCGGCACGAGATGGGGCTCTTCACCGTGCAGGAGTATCGGAACTCCTTGACCGCGGCCGGGCTGACGGTCGCGCAC
Organism: Thermomicrobiales bacterium; assembly: GCA_038232775.1. GTDB lineage: Bacteria > Chloroflexota > Chloroflexia > Thermomicrobiales > UBA6265 > JBBSNJ01. The sequence continues at coordinate 3,993 of JBBSNJ010000192.1, read as the reverse complement.
GATCCGGTCGGCCTGACGGGGCGCGGTCTCTTCGTGGGCACGCGACCGTTGGACGTTGATTCCTGACCAGGGGAGACGGGATCATACGAAGTCCGGATGAATCGCTATGCCTTTGAATGCTGGGACAGGCTCCCCTCTCCCGCGCACGGGACCGGGACCGGGGGAAGGGGGCTGGAGGTGAGGGTTTCTTGCCGGGAGCCAATGCGATCATCCGGATTTTGTATCACAGAGCGGTTCGCGGACGAGGCGACGGATCACGACGGACGAGCTTCGGCCCTCGGTGTCCGTCCGCCGCCGACGGGCGCCACGAGCGGCGCTTCGACGACCCGACGAATACGAACTTCGGGGCCTCTTTCCGGCAACCGGAATCCATCACCCGGAGTTCGGATCAGCCGTTCTGCAACCGGCGGCGGTGGTCCCCGCCGGCTACTCCCCGTAGAAGATGAGCGGGCGGAGGGTGATCCGGTTCGCGTCCGGGCGGATCTCGAGGACGACCGAGGGAATGTTAGGAAAGAGCAGGTCCGGCCCCTCGTCGGGGGTGACGACGAGGACGTCGTTGGCGCCGGTCTCCAGCAGGTCGGTGACGCGGCCGAGGCGAGTCCCCGCCTCGTCGTAGGCGTCGAGGCCGAGCAGTTGGTAGAGGACGAACTCCCCTTCCGCCAGCGGCCGGGCGTCGCGGCCGGCGATCCGGACCGGCAGGCCGCGCAGCGCGGCGGCTTGCTCCGGGGTCGAGACGAACTGGAGGTGGAGCAGCGCCTGGCCGCCGTGGAACCGGACGCCGAGCAGGCGGTACGGCTTCGCCTCGTCCCCGATGTAGAGGCGCGTCAAGGTCGGCAGGCGCTCGGGGTCGTCGGTCACGAGGCGCATCTGGACCTCGCCGACCGTTCCGAACGGACCGCCGATGGTCCCCACCGTCAGCCGGACCTGCTGCGGCGGGGCGGCGGGGTCGGGACCGGCGGTGTCGGCCAGGCGGACGGGCGGAACGCTCGGTCGGGGCGCCCGGTCTCCACGCCGGCCCCCCCGCGGACCGGGACGGGAGGGCATCGCCGGGTCGGCCGAGGGCGCGGGAGTGGGTGCCGGCGGCTGGGTCGAAACCGCGGGGGCGGGAGAGTCGCTGCCGGGGGTCGAGGCCCCCGCCGACTCGGACATCCTTCGATCGCCCGCATCGGGATCGCTCCCCGGCGCCGGCGGCTGGGGGCGGACGCGGGCGCGATCGACCGGGCGGCGGGGCCGCCGGCGATCAGCTGTCGATGTCAAGCGTGGCACGCAGATTCTGACGGGAGCCGGCAATGCTGAGGGCGGTCCGCATGGCGCGGGCGATCCGCCCCTGGCGGCCGATGACCTTGCCCAACTCCTCCTCCGGCACGCGCAGATTGAGGTGGACGCTTTGGCCGCGCCGCTCGACCAGAACCTCGACCGCGTCCGGAGCGTCGGTCAGGTTGGCCGCGAGGTAGACCACCAATTCCCGCAGGCGCTCGGTCGCGTCGTCGGCCACGGCCGGATCGGCGTCGGCGTCCGGGTCGTCGAGGAACTCCGGGACCGCTCCCTCCTCGAACCGCTCGTCGTCGCCTCCCTCGTCGGGCGGGAGGGACGGTGCCACCCCCAACTCACCCGACTCGCTCTGGGTTGGGTCGTCGGCGTCGCGTTCGTGGTCCATGGTGGTCGCTCCGCTGGTTGGGCGGGGGGCAGGCGGGAGATGATACGACCTTCGGGTGCCGGTTGGTGCAGCGACTATCCGGTCCCACCCATCCTGACTCCAAATGGACGCTTCGGGTGCGGGAAGGAGCGGCCCTCATCCCTTCGGCTCCGCTCAGGGCCGGCACTCGGCCCCTCTCCCGCCGCGGCGGGAGGGCGGAGCAGATCCCGCTCCCGATAACGGACCGGCCCCGACCGAATTCCTTATCAGTCCCGCGGAAACGGCGCCGAGCAGAGCCGGCAGAGTGTGGGGGTGGTGCTGGAGCGGGACGAAGGCGCCGGTCGAGGAGTCTGCCCCGTCCCCGCCTCGGGCGGGACCGGCGGCCTCCGGGCCGCGGAGCGCGGTCCGATCCAGAAGCGTCTAAGACGCGGCGGGGGCCGGTGCGGTGACCTCGACCGCCGGCTCCGACGCCTCGGCCTCGGCCGCGGCCGGGATCACCGTCCGACTGTCGACGATGCCGGCCCGGCGCAGGATGTCGCGGACGGTGTCGGTCGGCTGGGCGCCGACACTGAGCCAGTGGCGGGCGCGCTCCTCGTCGACCCGGACGGTGGCGGGATCGGTCAGCGGGTCGTAGAGGCCAACAGTCTCGATGAAGCGGCCGTCGCGCGGCGAGCGGCTGTCGGCGACGACGATGCGGTAGCTGGGGCGCTTCTTGGCGCCCATCCGCCGGAGACGAAGCTTGATCACGGGTGGTTGCTCCCTCGGATGCTCGTGCAATGCTCGGACGGTCGATCGTGGGGTCTGGCTCGCGCCTCGGCGCCGCCCCAGCCGAGCGCGCGTCCACTGTTCAGGACGCGGCACACTCCACACCACCGCCCGAAGCGGCAAAGACGCCCGACTATAGCACCGGCGTCGACGGCGCGTCAACGGCCCACTCAGCGAAGCGGCGGCGCGGCGGCGCGGTGGGTCTTATACGGAAACCGGTTGGACCGTTCCGCAATCAGGAATGGGAGCGTCTCCCCGCTCGCGCGCACGGGACGGGGGAAGGGGACCGGGGGCGAGGGATTCTCTCCGGCCACCGGAAGCGATCACCCGGATGCCATATCAGGGCCTGTTCGTCGGCGATCACTGGGCGCGGGGTCGACGGTTGCCCGAACCGCTCGGAGATCAACCCTACGGCGACGAACCTGGCTGAAGCCAGCTGGGCCGGTGGAGCGGGCTCGCGGGCGGGGAGTCAGAAACGGCTCGCTGGCGGCCCGGCGATCCCTAGAGCTGGTTGCACCTCCCGGCCGCGAGCGGCTGTAGGGGCGCTGCTTGCTGCGCCCGTCGCCCGCAGGGCGTCCGTGGCAAACCGATCCGCTCCGTGGCCCTGAGCCGACTCTCCTGCTAAGCGCCGTAGCTCGCTCGTTCTCCGGAGCGCCCAAGCAAGTTCGGTACCGCGTCCTCTCGGACTCTGAGGCCAGCGGTCGTTTTTCCGAGGGCGCCCACTCCCCCCCGGGGACACCGCACGACTCGCCTGCATTGACCCCAGCTGGCCAGCCGTTGGCGCCCGGGGACGCCTCCCTGAGCGGGAGCCGCGTTCCGGTTGAGCGCGGGGACCATCGAGGCAGGAGTCGGCCGAACGACGGGCCGAACCGAGGGCGGCCCGGTTAGGAGACGGCGGGGAGAAGGGGATCGGCGGCGTCGCTCGGGTCGACGGCCGTGGCGCCGCAGGCGGCGACCATGGCGCGGGTGAGCGGCGGCGGGAGGCCGAGCCGTGTCGCCCGGTCGACGATCGAGCACGGCCCGTGGCGTTGGACGAGGGCTTCGGCGACGACGCGGCTGGCGCGGGGGGAAGGAGCGGCCTGGGCAGCGGGAGCCGGAGCGGGTGCTCGACCCGCGGGTGCGGAGGGCACAGGCACAATCCTTTTCACGAAGGGGGGCGCCGCGAGACTGGCCCGCGCGGGCAACGCCGACCCCCGGCTGGCGGAGAGGCGGAACCTCAGTTCCTATCCCCTTGATCCTAGCGCACGCGGGAACGGTTGGCAATACGTTAATGGCGACCATCGTGACCGAAAGTCAGCCCTCCTCGGCCCCGCCGCCCGACCGGCTCGCCAATCGACCCCTCCGTGGCGCCGAGCGCAGGGAAGGTTTCGGGATGGAAGACGCTCTGCCGCACCCCGCGCCACCCCCCTTGTCGGCACGTCGCCCACGGATCCTCCGGCCCACGAACTCCGGGTATGGCGCGTCTGGTGGCCGAACTGCCGCTACGCGGAGCCCGATCGCACCGCTCCGCTCTGGGAAGCCGGGCTTCCTCCCCCACCGCTCTCGGCGGATGGACGTTCTCCCGCTCCCGCGCACGGGAGAGAGGTTGGGGG
>JBBSNJ010000191.1:0-6217 GCA_038232775.1 Thermomicrobiales bacterium | reverse complement strand
GGATGCGCCGCGGGGTGGGGCAGTTGAGGAGCCGGTCGAGGTCGGCGACGGCGACCGCGATCGCTTCGCAGTCGGGACAGTAGCGGCCATCGGCGCCGTCGCCGCAAGCGCAGGCGGTCATCGCTCCCGCCAGGGCCCGTCGGATCGAGGCCGCGTCGTCGGCATCGAGATTGAGACTCACGACCCGCATTGGCCCCCACCCTCCCCGTTCCATCCCCAAAGCAGCGGTCGCGTCGGCCGCGGCCGGTGCGCGAAATAGAACACATGTTCTGACCGGAGCCCAGCGCCAATTCGGAGGCGGGCGTCGAGCCCGCGCGCCGTCGAACTGGCAGATCAGACCCTGGTCCCGGCGGACCGCGCGCGCTTCCCCACGCCGCGCGGTCGGGATCCGAAGGGTACATCGGGCCGGGCGGCGCTGCCACCCGAACCCCTGTGCGGCTCGCCCCGGCGAGACCGGCTCGGAGCGGCCCGCGAGCGAGACGGCCTCGGGCGATCAGCCGTCGGCGCGCGGTGCCGCCGGGCCGGGGGGGCGGCCGCTCTTCCGGGGACGGCGGCGGGCGGGGCGGCCGATGAGGATGCGCCAGAAGTTGCCGGGGAGGTCGAGCTGGCACGGCCGCCACTCGTCGCTGAAGCCGCTGGCGAGGAGCTCATCCGCCTCCGGAGCGCCGACGAGGCCTTTGTCGTAGCGGTGCTCCTTCCCGCAGAAGGCGCAGTGGGCCGCGAGGACGGCGCGTCCCCGGACGTTGAGCAGGCGCCCTTTGCCCCGCGGCAGATCCACGTGGACTCTCCTCCCGCCGTCGTGCGGCCAGAATTTGGCGACTCAGCCCGTGATCTCGGCCGGGTCGAGTTCGGCGTCGTCGATCTCCCATCGCTCGTCGGGTTCGCACGGCAGCGGCGGCCCGTCGGGCAGCTCCAGGTCGTAGTGGTGGCCGTCCGCGCCGAGGAGCAGCAGGCGGTCGGGGTCGTCGCGGTACTGGCCGACGACGGCGAAGACGGTGGTCATGCGGAGTCCCTCTGAGAGTGACGCGGGCCGCTCTTACCCGGTGGGTCGCAGACTGGGTGCCACGGGGGCGGCTGGCCGGACCCCGGCGGCGCAGGAAGAAACGGCCCCGCCGGGGCAGACCGGCGCGACGGAAGCGCCGCGACCTACCGCCGGCCGAAGCGGGAGGGCAGGCGGCCAAGATCGCGGCCGCGATCCTGCTCGACCCGGCGCTCGTCGGTCGGGGCGAGCGGGTCGGGGACCGTCAGCCCGAGTCCGGCGAGGACGAACCGGTCGCTCGCGGCGGCCACCAGGGCGGGGACGATCATCACCAGCGGCACGACCAGGGCGCCGCCGACCGCGACCGCGAGCAGACCGAAGCCGACCAGCAGCAGCGAGCGGCCCGGCCGGAGCAGCGTCAGCAGGGCGGCCCGCTTGACGGCGGTCGCGGGGCCAACAGCCGTCAAACCGGCGACGGCGAACGCTTGCAGCGCGACGGCGACCGCTAGGAGCAGCAAGAGCGACCAGAGGGGGATCAAGACGCCCCAGCGGCTGGCCCGCGCGCCGTAGTAGGCGAGGTTGGCCAGCAGCACGGCGACGACTGGGACGGTCAGGAGGGCGACGCCCCAGCCGCGTCGGAATCCACCGCGGGCCAGCGCCAGCGCCTCGCGCCAGCTCGGACGCTCGGTCCCCCGGCGGGGGTCGGTCAGCGCCGTCAGCGCGACCGTGGCGGCGGGAGCGGGGAGGATGAGGAGGAGGCAGAGCCACCAGGCGAGGGTGGCCAGGACGAAGGGGACGAGGTGCTCCAGGGTGTCGGCGGCGCTGCGCCAGAGCAACCGCAGCGTCTCCACCCCGCCCTCCCGCCGGCCGCCGCCAGCCGCGCCGGCCATTCCTCGGAATTCTACCACCCGGCGTCGCATCGGCGGCCCGCCGGGCCGCCGGTCGCGGACGCGGTCCGAAGGCAGCCCACCCGGACAGGCTCGCTGCCTCGGGCATCGATCGGGCCGCTTGGGCGACTCCTGGCTGGTGAACGGACGTCGTGACCGTTCAAGGGCGACGGCGGTGGATCTCGGAGGCGGACTGATAGGGACTTCGGGGCATGGCTTTGGCTACCTGGAGAGAGGCCCTCACCCCCGGCTCCCTCGCTCCCGGACAGGTGGGCGTCTGGTCTAGGGACGGTGCTCCGGGGGGCACGTAGTCGCCGGCGCAGTGGCCCGGAACGCCGCACCGGCGGCCAGCCGCGCCGGCGATCGGTCGCCGGAGACCGCCCGACCGCCGGTTCAACCCCTCGGCTGCGGGCCGAAACCGAAACTGTCCGGGAGAGAGCTTCCCAACCCCCTCTCCCGCGCACCGGGAGAGGGGGAGACGAAGTCCCAGCGAGCAGCCGAATTGGGTATCAGGGGGCGGCGATCGGGGCGACCGAGTCGAGCAACTGGAGGTCGCCCCCGACCAGAGTTCCCCCGCCTTCGTAGCCGAAGTCGCCGCCTTCGGCCATCCGGTTGCCGACCAGGATCGACGCCGTGTCTTGGCCGGTCGCGGCCGTGCCGAGGTCGACCGCCCGCAGCACGAACGGGTACTCTCCCTCCCCGTTGCGCTGCATCGTGCCCCGGACCTCGCGCGCTTGCTCGTCCCCTTCGACCGGGCCGTAGGCGATCGCGCCGACGCTCTCCAGCGTCAATCCGCTCGCTTCCTCGCCTTGGACGACCCAGCGGACGAAGCCGGCGGCGGGATCGCCGGAGTCGACCTCGAGCCGGCTGGCGAAGAGGACCAACTGCGCTTCCCCGGTCGCGGTCTGGACCACCCCGCCCCCGGTCAGGCCGATCAGACAGCGCTGGCAGCGCGAGCCGCTGCACAGGCAGGGGACGGAGGCGAGTTGGACGGAGGCCGCTGCTTGGGATTGCCCGGCCGAAGCGCGCGCCGGCCGGCCGGCGACGAGGGCGGTGGCCGCTAGGGCGGCGACGCGCCGGACGATCTCCCGCCGCGGCTGGCCGGCGGCGAGAGCGCGGGCGAGGGCGTCGAGTGAGGGACGAGGCATCGGGTGATCTCCTCTCCACGTCGTGGCGGCTTTGGAGAACGAAGTGGGCCGTGCCGACGGCGGAAGGCTACCGTCGAACAGGGACTTGTCAACAGCTCGGTCGCGGCCGGCCGGGGCGTCCGGGCCGCCTCGCTGCCAGCGAGGCGGTATGAAGCGGGCCGGGGGGCAGCGGGAGCGCGGCTTGACAACCCGTGGTGTCGCCCCTACTATCGGTGCACTGGTCAACCAATTTCGTCGTTCGTGAGTCCACGCGCCTTTCAGGGCGGTGGGTTGAAGGATGGGCCGGGCGCGCGAACCGGTCTCGCCGTCGCCGGTGGTCGATCCGATGTCGGGACGGCCTCTTGGGCGCCGCTCTGGCCGGGGGGTGAGTCGGGGATGCGTCGCTCTAGGCGCGAGCGGACGGGCGCGCCGGCGGTCGAGCGGTTCCCGGGGGGACGGGAGCGACGGGGCAGCGCGGGACCGGGGGCACGAGGGGCTGAGCGGCCGCACAACGCTGTTGCCGACCCGAGCGGAACGACCGGGGGCTCGTCGGTGGAGGACGCCGGAATGGGACGACTCGACGGCAAGATCGCGGTCATCACCGGGGCCGGCAGCGGCATCGGTCAGGGCGCGGCGCGGGCGTTCGTGGCCGAGGGGGCGACGGTCGGGTTGCTCGACCGCAACGCGGAGGCGGTGGAGCAGACCGCGGCCGAGCTCGGCGAGGCCGCGTTCCCGTTGGTCGCCGACGTGGCCGACGAGGCGAGCGTCGAGGCCGCCTTCCACGAGGTGCGCCGCCGGTACGGGCGACTCGATGTCCTCTTCACCTGCGCCGCGGTCCAACTGATCGGCGAGGATGCTCCAGTCCACGAGCTCGACCTCGCGGTCTGGGAGCGGACCCAGAGCGTCAACCTGCGCGGTGTCTTCCTCTGCTGCAAGCACGGCGTCCGCCTGATGCGAGAGAACGGCGCCGGGGGGTCGGTGATCAACTGCGGGTCGCCGACGGGGTTGACGATGTGCGGCGCCGGTTGGCACGCCTACTCCGCCTCGAAGGCCGGGGTGATGGGATTGACGCGGGTGATGGCCGCCGACTACGCCGGGGACGGGATCCGGGTCAACGGCATCGTGCCCGGCACGATCGAGACGACCTTGACCCGACGCTTGACCGAGAATCCGGAGGAGCGGGCGAAGCTGACGGCGCTCCACCCGATCGGTCGGATCGGGACGCCCGAGGACGTGGCGGGGGTGGCCGTCTTCCTCGCCTCCGACGAGGCGCGCTTCGCCACCGGCGCCCACTTCCACGTCGACGGCGGGATCTCGGTGCGATGACGGACGGCCAGCGGCGGGAGGAGAGGGCGATGTTCCGCGTCGGCTTGACCCGGGACTTCCTGAAGTCCGACGGCGGCCTCGGCTTCGGCGACGTCGGGCTCGGCCTGCTCGACGAGGCGCCGGGGGTCGCCTGGGAGTTCCTGGACGAGCGGACGCGCGAGCTGCGGCCGGATCAGATCGCCGGCTACGACGCCGTGATCGTGCTCGGGGGGAGGGTGACGGCCGAGACGCTGGTGGGGGTCGAGCGCTTGGCGCTGATCGCCCGCTTCGGCGTCGGCTACGACAGCGTCGACGTCGACGCCTGCACCGAGCGGGGCGTCCTCCTGACGATCACGCCGGACGGCATCCGGCGGCCGATGGCGTCGGTCAATCTGACCTTCCTGCTGGCGCTCAGTCACCGCCTGCTGGAGCAGGACCGGCTGACGCGGGCCGGCGGCTGGGCGGGCAAGCTCGACGTGATGGGCACCGGGTTGACGGGCAAGACGCTCGGCGTGATCGGCCTCGGCAACATCGCCCGCGAGTTCCTGACCCTGGCCGCGCCGCTCGGGCTGCGGCACGTCGCCCACGATCCCTACGCCGACCCGGCGGCGGCGGCGGCGCTCGGCGTCGAGCTGCTCCCGCTCGAGGAGCTGCTGCGGCGGAGCGACTTCGTCGTCGTCAGTTGCGCCTTGACACCCGAGACCCACCACCTGCTGAACGCCGAGCGGCTGGCGCTGATGAAGCCGAGCGCCTACCTGATCAGCACCGCCCGCGGGCCGATCGTCGACCAGGCGGCGCTGACCGAGGCGCTCCGGGAGAGAAGGATCGCGGGGGCCGGGATCGACGTCTACGAGCAGGAGCCGGTCGCCCCCGACGATCCGCTGCTCGCGCTCGAGAACGTGATCGTCACCCCCCACGCGCTCTGCTGGACCGACGAGTGGGCGGCCCTCACCTGGCAGAGCGTGGCGGCGTCGGTCCTCGAGGTGGCGGCGGGGCGGGTCCCCCGCTACGTGGTCAATCGGGAGGCGGTCGAGACGGCGGCGGTGCGGGCCAAGCTGGACCGCTACCGGAACGAGGCGGAGGGGCGATGAGGGCGAACGAAGTCAAGCGGGCGTTGGGCGAGGGCGGCGTCTCGCTCGGGACGATGGTCTTCGAGTTCAACACGCCGGGGGTCGGCCGGATCGCGGCCGAGGCGGGGGCCGAGTTCGTCGTCTACGACATGGAGCACACCGGCTGGAGCATCGAGACGATCCGGGGCTTGATGGCGACGACGCGGGCGGCCGAGACGGTGCCGCTGGTCCGGGTGCCCGCGACCCAGTACCACCTCCTGTCGCGGCCGCTCGACGTCGGGGCGATGGGGTTGATGGTGCCGATGGTGGAGAGCGTCGAGCAGGCGGAGCTGATCGTCCGCTCGACCAAATACCCGCCGCAGGGGGCGAGGGGGGCGGCGTTCGGCATCGCCCACGACGACTACGCCGGCGGCGACGTGGTCGCCAAGATGGCGAGCGCCAACGAAGAGACGCTGCTCTTGGCCCAGATCGAGACCGGGGCTGGTGTCGAGCAGGCGGACGCAATCGCCGCCGTCGAGGGGATCGACGTCCTCTGGATCGGCCACTTCGATCTGACCGCCTCCCTCGGCATCCCGGCCCAGTTCGACCACCCCGATTTCCTCGCGGCGGTGGAGAAGGTGCTGAACGCCTGCCAGCGGCGGGGCAAGACGGCCGGGATCATGGCCGGGGACGTGGCGACGGCGGGGCGGTGGCTCTCCCAGGGCTTCCGGGCCATCGCCTACTCGGGCGATCTCTGGATCTACCAGGAGGCGCTGCGGCGGGGGTTGGAGGAGCTGCGGGCTGACCTGCCCGAGCGGTCCTCTGGCTCGGTGTCCTCCGGGAACCGGCGACGGACCGGCCGCTGACCGT
>JBBSNJ010000190.1:0-6220 GCA_038232775.1 Thermomicrobiales bacterium | reverse complement strand
GCGCTCGCTCTACGCCAGGTTCGGCGTCCCCGAGTACTGGTACGTCGATCTCGACCTGCGCCAGCTGGTGATCCACCGCCACCCGGTGGAAGGGTCGTATCGTTCGGTCACAAAAGCGGTCAGCGCCGCCGTCCCGGCCGCGCTACCGACCGTCCGAATTAGGCTCTCGTTGCTTTTCCCCGAGATCGAGGATCGACCAGGGACGATCCGCTGAACGAGGGCACCAAGAGGAGGAGCACATGGCGACGACCCTCGCCGCCCTGACCTACGAGGACCTCTGCCGGGCGCGGGAGGACGGCAATCGCTACGAGCTGATCGAGGGGGAGCTAGTCTTGGTCGCCGCGCCGTCGCCGCTCCACCAGCGCGTCCTCCGCCGTCTGGCCGTCCAATTCGACCGCGTCCTCACTGAGGACGGGAGCGGTGAGGTCTTCTTCGCGCCCCTCGACGTCCGCTTCCCCGACGGTTCGATCGTCCAGCCGGATCTGGTCGTGGTCCTCCGGGACCGTCAGCCGATCATCGGCCAGAGCCTGATCGAGGGCGCGCCAAGCCTGATCGTCGAGATCGCCTCCCCGTCGTCGCGGGGACGCGACCGCGGCAGCAAGCGCCACTTGTACGCTGCCTTCGGCGTCCCGGAGTTCTGGTCCGTCGACCTCGAGCCACCCGAGCTGCTGATCCATCGGGAGCCGAGGGACGGGGTCTATCGGTCAGTCGTGGTGGCAGGGGAGACCACGGCCTCGATCGAGGTTCCGGGCGTCCGGTTCGACCTCGCGTGGCTCTTCTCTTGAAGCGGGCGGGAGCAGGTCTCGGCTCACGATAGCGACGACCAAGGCGGAGAAGGTGATGGTAAGCACCGTCGCGCGACTGACCTACGAGGACCTTTGCCGCGCCCGCGAGGACGGCAATCGCTACGAGTTGATCGAGGGGGAGTTGGTCTTGGTTGCGTCGCCGTCACCGCTCCACCAACGGGTCTCCCGCCGTCTGGCCTTCGCCTTCGACCGCGTCTTGAGCGTCGATGCCAGCGGTGAGGTCTTCTACGCGCCGCTCGACGTCCGCTTCCCGGACGGCTCGGTCGTCCAGCCCGACATCGTCGTCGTGCTCAGCGACCGGGCGTCGATCGTCGGCGAGAGTCTGATCGAGGGCGTCCCGAGCCTGATCGTCGAGATCGGCTCTCCCTCGTCCAAAGGACGCGACCGCGGCAGCAAGCGCTCGCTCTACGCCAGGTTCGGCGTCCCCGAGTACTGGTACGTCGATCTCGAACTGAGCCAGCTGGTGATCCACCGCCACCCGGTGGAAGGGTCGTATCGTTCGGTCACAAAAGCGGTCGGCGCCGCGGTCCCGGCCGCGATCCCGAACGTCCACGTTTCGCTCGCCTCGCTGTTCGATCGAGTCGCCGACGGGCCGGCGGCCGTCTGAGCGGGAGCGCGAAGAGGAGGAGCGTTTGGCGACGACCCTCGCCGCCCTGACCCACGAGGACCTCTGCCGGGCGCGGGAGGACGGCAGCCGGTACGAGCTGATCGAGGGGGAGTTGGTCTTGGTCGCCGCGCCGTCGCCGCTCCACCGGCGCGTCACCCAGCGCATTTGGAAGCACTTCGACAATGCCCTCGGCGAGGGCGAGGCGGGCCAGGCTTATATCTCCCCGGTCGACGTCCGTTTCCTGGACGGATCGGTTGTCCAGCCCGATGTGGTTGTCGTGCTCCCAGATCGGGCTGCCATCGTGATGGACACCTTGATCGAGGGCGCGTCCAATCTCATCGGCGAGATCGCCTCTCGCTCCACGCGAGGCAGGGACCGAGGTGCCAAACTTCAGCTCTATGCTCGCCACGGCGTGCCCGAGTATTGGTACGTGGAAGCCGACACGCGGTCGATCACGGGCTGTACCGAGCCGATGAACACGGGCTACCGTCGAACCGGGCGCGAAACCATTCGGATCGAAGCGGCGACGGTCGCGGGCCTCGGCCCCGGCCCCGACCTCGACCTCGATGACCGATTCTGGAGTTGAGCCACGGCGGATCGACCACCGCCGCCACCCCGACGAGGAGAAGACCATGACCCAGTGGAACGAGGCCGCCTTCGAGACCCGCGCCATCCACGCCGGGCAAGACCCGGACCCGACGACCGGGGCGGTGATCCCCCCGGTCTACTTGACCAGCACCTACGTCCAGGACGCCGTCGGCGTCCACCGCGGCTTCGAGTATTCGCGGACCGACAACCCGACCCGTACTGCCCTCCAAGCGGCGATGGCCTCGCTCGAAGGGGGCGCCTGGGCGCTCGCCTACGCCAGCGGTCTGGCCGCGACCCAGAACCTCGCCTACCTGCTGGCGCCCGGCGACCACGTCCTCCTCTCCGACGACGCCTACGGCGGCACCTACCGCCTCTTCGCCCGCGTCCTCGCCCGCTACGGCATCGACTTCAGCCTGGTCGACATGGGCGACCTCGGCGCGGTGCGGGGGGCGCTGCGGCCGGAGACGAAGCTGGTCTGGGTCGAGACCCCGACCAACCCCTACCTCAAGATCGTCGACGTCCGCGGCGTCGCCGGGCTGCTGGGCGACCACCCGGCCCGCCTCGTCGTCGACAACACCTTCGCCTCCCCCTACCTCCAGCAGCCGCTCGCGCTCGGTGCCGACTTCGTCCTCCACTCGACGACGAAGTACCTGGGCGGCCACTCCGACGTGGTCGGCGGGATCGTCGTCGGCAACGATCCGGACGTCCACGATACCCTCAAGTTCCACCAGAACGCGGCCGGTGCCGTGCCCGGTCCCCTCGACTGCTGGTTGACGCTGCGCGGGATCAAGACGCTGGGGGTCCGCATGGACCGCCACAGCGCCAATGCCCGCGTCGTCGCCGAGTTCCTCCGGGAGCGGGAGGAGGTCGCCCGCGTCTTCTATCCGGGGCTGCCCGACCACCCCGGCCACGCCGTCGCCGCCCGCCAGATGCGCGACTTCTCCGGGATGGTCTCGTTCACCGTCCGCGGCGGCCTCGAAGCCGCGACCGCGGTCGTCGCCCAGACCAAGGTCTTCCAGCTCGCGGAGAGTCTCGGCGGGGTCGAGTCGCTGATCGAGCACCCCGGACAGATGACCCACGCCAGCGTCGCCGGCACCGGCGCCGAAGTCGAGGACTCGCTGATCCGCCTCTCGGTCGGGATCGAGCACGAGTCGGACCTGATCGCCGATCTGCGGCAAGCGCTCGGCGCGGCGACCCCGGCGGTCGCCGCCCTCGCCTGAGACGAACGTCGGGTGACGGCCGGGGTTTGCCGGAGAACGGTCCTCACCCCCGACGCTCTTGCCCCTCTCCCGTGCGCGGGAGAGGGGCGCGCTTCCGCCATCCAAGCGCGGAACGTGCAACCGAGCTCGATACTACGCCTCGGGCGTCGCGCTCGCCCCCCGGCGCGTGGCTGAACCCCCGCCCGAGTTCCCGGCCAAACCCTCCGCGACGAAGAGCGAGACGTTGGTCGAGAGACCGTCCGCCCCGCCACCGAGGAAGGCGATGCCGCTCCAGCCCGAGCCCGCGACCTCGGCGAGACCGATCACCAGCGAGTCATCGGTCCTAGCGATGCCGCCGAGCACGCCGCAGGCGATCGCCGCCGCGTCTTCGTCGACCGAGGCGAAAACGACGACGGCGTGGTCCTCCGCCAAGAGCGTCTCGAGCGGGAGCGGCACGTTGGTGAAGGAGGCGGCGGCGGGCACCGCCCGCTCGATCTTCCCCACGCCCTCCCCCTCGGGGACGGCCGCTGCCGTCAACGACGCCACGACCTCGCCGGAGTCGACGTCGTCGCAGTCGCCGGCACGAATCTCCACCCCCTTCTCGGCCGAGTCGGCCCCCGTTAGGCCTTCCTCCTGGAACGACGCGAGACCGGCCTGAGCGCCAACAGCTCCGCTCAACAGGGAGATCAGCGCCGCCCCCAGGATAGTCCACCGCCCCATCGTTGCTTCCCTCCTACTCCGGAGACCCGGCCTCGATCCTGCCCGATGGAAGCGAGCCGTACCGATCAGTCCGATCCCGCGAGGAGCCGCTGGCCGGGAGGGGAAGCTGCTCCCGCTCCCGCCGCGCTGGCAGCGCGGTCGGTGCCGCTCGGGAGAGGCACTCGCCCCCTCCCCCACCGCTTGTCCCGGAACGCACCGGAGCGGGACGCCGTGCCCCACCGCCGGAGCGGCTCCGGTCCGACCTGACCGGGATCAGTCCTCCGCGTCGGCCGCCGGCGTGGCCGCAGGGGTCGAGCGACTGGGAGCGGCGTCGCGACCGGGGCCGACGACGACAGCGGCGGGGCTCGTTCCCCTCTCGACCAGGTAGACCGCGACATCGGTCGTGGTCGGGTCGGCCGCTCCCGGCGCCAGGAGCGCCACGCCCGCTGCCTCCGCGCCGTCGCCGCCGCGGAGGCCGACGACGAGCCCGCCCTGATCGGTCAACTGGCCGCCAATTGTGCCGCAAGCGAGCGGCGACCCGTCGCCCTCGGCGGCCGAGACGATCAGGGCACCGCCGGCGATCTCGTCGAAGGCGACCGGCAGCGATCCCACAGCGCTGGTGACCTCCAACGCCTCCCCCGCTCCGACCGCCTCGCCCAAGGGGGGCACCGCCCCCTCGATCTCGGCCACGGGTTCGCCGGGGTCGTCGCAGTCGCCGGTCCAGAACGACACCGTGCCGCCGCCCGCCTCGGTCTGGGTGGCCAACGGGGACGACTCGACCGCCACCGTTTGCAGGCTCCCGTCGGCGACTTGACCGACCGCGATCAGATCGACGATCCGATCCGAGGGCAACTCGGTCTGCGGCAGATCGAGAGCGACCAGATCGGTTCCGGCGACGCGCAGCCCCAGATCGTAGACGGCGGCCTCCACGTCCGCGTACTCGGTCCCGTCGGGGTAGTCGAGGGTGGGGAAGATGACATCGCCCCCCGTGATCGCCACGTCGATCGGCCCCAGGTCGGGAGCGCCGTGGACGACCCTCAGCCGCGCCATCCCCTCGGCCAGAGGTGCCAGATCGACGGGGTAGAGCAAGAGCCGGAGGTCGTCGGCGGTGCCGAGGGTGACCGCGAGGAAGCTAGACTCGGCCGCCATCTCGACCGCGCCCTCGACCAGCGCCGCCTGCGGGCTCGCGCCGGTCGGCACCAGGCTCAGCTGGTGCTCTCCCGCCTCCAGCGTCAGGACGTCGGAGACGCTGGCAAAATCGGCCCCGAAGATCGCCGCCGCGCCGTCGACGTAGAGATCGAGCCCCCCGACGCCGGAGGCGCCCTGGACGAATCGGAGCTCGGCGCCCCCGTCCTGGGCGCCCGCTCCGCCCGTTCCCACCGTCACCGCCACGGCCACCAGCAGCGCCAGCAACCAGCGGCCCCCTTCGAGCCGTCGTGCCCCAACCCGCTGGCGCCCCGCGCCGCCCTGCGTCCCCTCGACCACCGCTTCTCCTCTTCTCTCCGACCGAACGCGACGGCGACCGTGGCGCGTAGCCCCCCAGAGCACCGAGCCGGCCGCCGTCGCGCTCCAGCTGATCGCGATCTACTACGCTTCCCGGCACTCCCGGAGCGCGGGGAACGGCGACGGGCCGGGCTAGCCGCCCGGCCCGTCAACCGCAAACATCGTGCGTTCCAGTTTGCGGAGGAGCCGCCGCTGACCCGGGATTCGGGTCGCCCCGCCGACTGGCGCCGACCGCCCCTAGATCGCCTGCGCGAGCAGCAGCGCGATCAGCGCCACCAGGATCAACGCCGCCGCCGATCCGGCCCGCAGCAAGAGATCGCGAAGGCGCAAGACATCCGCGGCGCGCCGTTCGTTCTCGGTCACGGTCCAAGTCCCTCCCCAGTGTGGTCGTGTCCCTCTCCCCAGAGGGAGCCGCGTCGGCTGCTTCGGACCGCTCGGTGGGACAACCCCTCGCCCCGCCGTGCGGCAACCAACCGCGACTAGCCCGATTCTGCCGGAGCGGGTGCCGGCCTGTCAATGTACGGACGGGCCGCGACCCGTTGGTTGCGCTCCCTAATCTCCAACGCGCGGCGGGGCCGAAGGGTGTCGTCGACGAGGGGTGCGCTCCATCGCTGGTCGGTCGGCGCCGTCGGCGGGGCGCCGCCCGGTGCCCCGCGAGCGAGCGATGGCGCGATCTTGACGCTGACCGGCCCGTGCCAACCGCCGGCGACCGCGCGCCGTCGCCCCCCACCCCGCGCGCGGGGCGCGGCCGGGAGGCGGCGCCTCGCCCGAAGCGGTGACCACGTCGTCCGCCGCGGCGTCGTCGTCTCCCGTTCCTT
>JBBSNJ010000189.1:0-6232 GCA_038232775.1 Thermomicrobiales bacterium | reverse complement strand
CTGCTCGGGCTGGTCGGTATCCCGCCGCAGCAATGGACGATCGAGCTCACGCTCGCCAAAGCGTCGATCATCCTGGTCGATGTCTGGATGTGGACGCCGTTCGTGATGCTGATCCTCCTCGCCGGGTTGCAGAGCGTGCCGCCGCAGCTCTACGAGGCGGCGACCCTCGACCGCGCCTCGGCCTGGATGCGGTTCACGCGGATTACGCTGCCGTACTTGAAAACCCCGATCCTGCTCGCCCTGCTCTTTCGGACCATCGACACCTTCAAGATCTTCGACATCGTCTACATCGTGACCAAAGGCGGCCCCGGCGACGAGACCGAGACGCTCTCCGTCTTCGCGTTCATGGAGGGATTCAAGTTTTCCGCCCTCGGCCGCGGTGCCGCCATCTCCTGGCTGGTGGTGATCGTGATCAACATCCTCGCCACGATCCTGATCAAGCTCTTGACTCGTCCCCGAAGCACAGCCGTCCTCGACGAGGAGGTCAGCGTCGCATGAACACGACGACCACCCCGCTCTCCGGCCGCTCGCTCGCGGCCCGCTTCGTCTGGTATCTGCCGGTGCTGGCGATCGTGGCCTTCTTCGCGTTCCCGCTCGTTTGGATGGTGATGACCGCGTTCAAGCAGCCGGTCGACGTCTTTGCCTCGCCGCCGAAGTTCCGCTACGACGCGACCCTCGACAACTATCGCCGCGTCTTCGCCTCCGACTTCATGGGGACGGTCGCCAACAGCGTCACGATCGCCGTCGTCTCCGCCCTCGGCTCGCTCGTGCTCGGCACGCTGACCGCCTACGGCTTCTCCCGCTACGCCCTGCGCGGCCAGGACAACCTCCTTTTCTGGATTCTCTCCTTGCGGATGCTGCCGGTGATCGCGGTCATTTTTCCCTACTTCATCCTCTTCCGGGCGCTTGGTCTCGAGGACACTCCGCTGGCGCTGATGCTCGTCTACTCCGTCTTCAACATCTCCTTCACCGTCTGGCTCCTGAAAGGGTTTTTCGACGAGGTGCCGCGGGAGATGGAGGAGGCGGCCAAGATGGACGGCTATGGCCCCTGGGGCGTCTTTCGCCTCGTCGCCTTGCCGCTGGTGATCCCCGGCATCGCCACCGCCGCCGTCTTCAACATCGTGCAATCGATCAACGAGTTCTTGCTCGCCTTCGTGCTCACCCAGCGCGAGGCGACGACCGCTCCGGTCGCGTTGCTCAATTTCTTGACCCCGCTCGGTCTCGACTGGGGCGGCATCTCGGCTGCCTCGACGATGCTGGTGCTGCCGGTCGTCGTCTTCGCGATCCTGGTGCGGAAGCATCTCATCCGGGGGATGAGCTTCGGGCAACTGGAGTGAGGCGCACGGCGGGCGAGAACGGCGGTCAGGGGCACGCGGTGGATCCCGCCGGGGCGGTCAGGAAAGCTGCTCCGCCGATCGGGGAGCGACGCCAGGACGTTGAGCGGGGAGTCGCGACCGATCGATGGGGCAGACAGGTCTCTCTGCCCTCGCGTGCCACTGGGGTGGTGATGGCGGAGAGAATGGGAGTCGGATGGCGACGTTGAAGCTCGACGGGTTGAATCTGAGGTACGGCGGCGAGGGCGGCACGCACGCCGTCCGCGACGTCGACCTGGCGGTGGGCGAGGGGGAGTTCTGCGTCTTCCTTGGTCCCTCCGGCTGCGGCAAGACCTCCACCTTGCGGATGATCGCCGGTCTCGAGACGCCGACCGGCGGCGAGATCCGGCTCGACGGCCGGGTGATCAATCACCTCTATCCTGGCGAGCGCGACATCGCGATGGTTTTTCAGAGCTATGCGCTCTATCCGCACCTCTCGGTGCGCGGTCACTTCGAGTTGCCGCTCAAGGCGCAAAAGGTGCCGAAGGCGGAGCGCGACCGCCGGGTCGCCGAGACCGCGGCGTTGCTCCAGGTCGGTGATCTGCTCGACGCCAAGCCGCGCCATCTCTCCGGCGGCCAGGCGCAGCGGGTCGCGATCGGCCGTGCCCTGATCCGGCAACCCAAGCTCTTTCTCCTCGACGAGCCGCTGACGAGCCTCGATGCCCGCCTCCGGCTCGAGACTCGCGGTGCCCTCAAGCGCTTGCAGCGTGACTTGGGCATCACGACGATCTACGTCACCCACGACCAGGAGGAAGCACTCAGCTTGGCCGACACGATCGTGATCATGCACGACGGGCGCATCCAGCAGGTGGCCTCTTCCCGCGAGCTCTACGGTCACCCCGCCAACCGCTTCGTCGCCGGTTTTGTCGGCACCCCGCCAATGAACTTTGTCGACGTTATCGCCAGCCCCACGGCGACGGGCGGGCTGGAGTTGACCGCCGTCGGCGTTCGGCTGCCGGTGTCCGCCGAAGAGGTCGGGGGCCGGGTGGCGCCGGGCGAGACCGTCACCGTCGGCGTTCGGCCGGAGGATCTGCTCATCGATTCGGCAGCCGCCGAAGGTGGAGGGGCGAGGGGCCGGGTGGTCGTCGTCGAGCCGCAGGGTGACGAGCGGATCGTCAGCGTCGCCCTCGACACCGGAAGCCCGACACCGCCCGTTTGGAAGGTGCGGGCACCGAAAAGCGGAAACGCCTCGACGTTGGCGCCTGGCGTTCAGGTCAGTTTGGCGAGCCGTCCCCGCGGTATCCGCCTCTTCGACCCGAGGACCGAGGAGCGGCTGCTGTGAGGAGAGGGTCGGCGCTGGTTGGGTGGTGTGTCACTGCGAACGCGATAGCGGGCAACGGCGTCGTCTTGCCCCGTCACCGACAGACGAGGACGCGGGTATGACCGACGTTCGGCTGGAACACGTTCGCGTCGCCTACGGCGAGCACGATGTCGTTCGCGACGTCAGCTTCACCGTCGAGAGCGGCGAGCTGGCCGTCCTGCTCGGCCGCTCCGGCTCTGGCAAGACGACGCTGCTGCGTGCCATCACCGGCTATGCGCCCCTCGCCGCCGGTCGCATCCTCGTCGGCGGCGAGGACGTGGCGCGGCAGCCGCCGGCCGAGCGGGACGTGGCCATGGTTTTTCAGAGCTACGCCCTCTACCCGCATATGACGGTGCGGGAGAACTGGGCCTTTCCCCTCCAGGCCGCCAAATTGCCGCGGGCGGAGCGAGAAGCCCGGATCGCCCGCGTCGCCGACACGCTCCAAATGGGTCGTTTCCTCCACCGCTATCCAAAGGAGCTCTCGGGCGGACAGCAGCAGCGGGTGGCGATGGGGCGCGCCCTCGTCCGCCAGCCGCGGCTCTTCCTCCTCGACGAGCCGCTCGGTGCCCTCGACGCCAAGCTGCGGGTCGAAGCGCGCTCCGCGTTCAAGGCGCTCCAGGCGGAGCTGGGGACGACGACCCTCTACGTCACCCACGATCAGATCGAAGCCCAGGCGCTCGGCGCCAAGATCGTCGTCCTCGACGAGGGGGTCGTCCAGCAGATCGGCACCCCGGACGAGATCTACGACGTCCCGGCTAACCGATTCGTGGCCGGTCTCTTCGGCACGCCGCCGATGAATTTCCTCCCCAGCGAGCTGACCCAGGAGGGGGACAGCGTAGCGGTCACCAGCGGGCCGCTGAGCGTGATTTTGCCGCCGGAGATCGGTCGCCGCGTCATCGACGCCGCGCCCACCCAAGGGGTCACCCTTGGTGTCCGCCCGGAGGCGATCGGGTACACGGCGGAGGCGGAGGCGGAGCGGGGGGCGCCGGCGACCGTCTACCTGACCGAGCCGATCGGCCATAACTTGATCGTTGATCTCCGCCTCGGCGAGACGCTGATCCGGGCCCGCGGTCATCGCGACGACGAGCGCCTCGCGCGGCTGGTGCCGGACGACCGGATCTCGGTTTGGGTCGATCCGGCGCGAGTCCATCTGTTCGACCAAGCGACCGGACAACGTCTTGGCTGAGTGGCGGGCGATTGGAGCTCAGGCGGAGAAGGTGCGGAATGCGTGGTCCATGCCTGATTAGCCCAGAGCCGGCATCGTCCCTTACCACCATCCCCGATGCCACGCGCGGGAGCGGGAATGCGGTCGCTTGGCGCACCTCCGGCCCTGCTTCGGGGCGCGCCGCATGCGAAGATTGGTCTATCGAGCGTCCTGGAGCGGCTTCGTTGGGTCGAGCCAGGGCCCGCCTCCGGTATCCATCGTTGTCGGCAAAAGGAGCGCGACCCATGACCACCGCCACCGCCACCGCACCTGCGACCGCCACCGCGGCCACGCCCGCCACCGCGAGCGCGACCGAGATGATCGTCGTCGACGCCGACGTCCACGTCGACGACAACCCTGGCGCGCTCGCCCCCTACTGCGACCAGCCGTGGCGCCGTTCGCTCGAGGCGCTGGCGGGCACCCCCGCCCGCTACCTCGACATCCCCGGCTTCTCGCCGACGCTGAAGCTCGACCCGCCGATCCCCGGCGGACACGATCAGCGCTCGGTCCGGAGCGCGGCCGAGATGCGGGAGGGGCTCTCGGCCCTCGGCATCGACCTCGGGGTCCTCTTCCCCGATAACCTGCTCCTCTTCGCGCCGTTGCCGAACAAGGAGTACGCGACTGCTCTCTCCCACGCCTACAACCGGTGGCTGGTCGAGGAGTGGCTGCTCAAGGAGCCGGGGCTCTACGGGGCGGTGCTGGCCTGCCCCCAGAACCCGGAGGACTCGGCGCGGGAGATCGAGCGCTACGGCGAGGAGGAGAAGATCGTCGCCGTCTACCTGCCGACGGCCGGCGTCCAGCCGCTCTGGGGCGACCGCCGCTACGATCCGATCCTGGCGGCGGCCGAGGCAGCCGACCTGCCGGTCCTGCTCCACAGCGTGACCCTCGTCTCGCCGGCGTTCCCGTGCCAGCTCGACCAGTTCGAGAACCACTGGGCGCGGCAGGTGCTCTCCCACTCGTTCGCGATGATGGCGAACCTGACCAGCCTGATGCACACCGGCGTCCCCGCCCGCGTCCCGAAGCTGCGGGTCGGCTTCACCGAGGCCGGGATCGCCTGGGTGCCGTACATGATTTGGCGGATGGACAAGTACTACCACGAGTACCGGCGGATGGTGCCGTTCCTGGAGAAGCGGCCGAGCGAGTACGTCCGCGAGCGGATGTGGTTCGCCACCCAGCCGATCGAGGAGCCGGACGACCCCCGCGATCTGGTGGCCACGATCAACCTGTTCGACGGCGCCGACCGGGTCCTCTTCGCCTCCGACTGGCCGCACCACGACTTCGACCACCCCCGCGCCCTGCTCAAGCTGCCGATGCCGCCGGAGATGAAGCGCAAGATCATGGGCGAGAACGCGCTCGAGCTCTTCGGCATCCCGCGGCCGGAGCGGAAGCTGGCGTGACGGAGTGGGTAGTGGGGAGTGGGCAGGAGAGGTGTCGGGCGGTGGCGGTCGTTGCGGTGGCTGTTCGGGGATTGATCCCCGAGCGAGGACGACGAACTTGGCTGGAGCCGGCTGGGATCGAGGGCCGCGGTCGAGACCACGGATGGGCCGCCTTGAGCGCGGTTCGTAGGATCGGCCGGGGATCTTGAAGCGCCAGCGAGATGGCAGCCTACTACCCACTACCCACTACCCACTACCCACTGCCTACGGCCCACTGCCCACTCGGAGACACTGGAGGTGTCCGCGCCGTGGCCGAGCACATCGTCGGCACCCTGGACGATTTCCCCCCCGGCAGCCACAAGGTGGTCGCCGCCGGTCGGGCCAGGGTTGGAGTCTTCAACGTCGGTGGGCGCTTCTACGCGCTGCCCAATGTCTGCCCGCACCAGGCGGGGCCGCTCTGCGAGGGGAAGGTCAACGGCACCACCGCCTGCTCGGCGGCGACCGACTGGCGGTTCGCCTGGGTCCGCGAGGGCCAGGTCGTCACCTGCCCGTGGCATGGCTTGGAGTTCGACATCACCACCGGCCGCAGCCTCTCCTCTCCCCGGCTGCGGGTCCGCACCTACCCCGTCACGGTCGAGGCCGGGCAGGTCAAGGTCAGCATCTGATCCGGCAGGCGGGTAAAGGCTTCGGCTACCCGGAGAGATGCCCTCACCCCCGGCCCCCTTCCTGCTGTCCCGTGCGGGGGAGAGGGGGGCTTGTCCCGCGCCCGAGAGCGGAACGGTTCATCCGAAGCTCGTGGGATGGGGAATTCGGGTGATTGCTGCTGCTTCCCTGATACGAACGTCGGGTGAAGGCTTGGTGTTCGTGATGGCGGCGACCGCCCTCACCCCCGACCCCGCCCCCGCCGCCGCGGGCGCGGGGCGCCTGGTCGCGGAGCCCCGGGCGCCCCCCCATTGGGAACCCGCAAGTCGTAAGGGAG
>JBBSNJ010000188.1:0-6234 GCA_038232775.1 Thermomicrobiales bacterium | reverse complement strand
GGGGGCTCGGGCATGCCTCGGTTCATCCGGACGTCGCTGGACGCTCGGCCGCTGCGCGAGCGGTGCGAAGTATACGGAGTGGAGCCGCCCGGTGGGGGGGGAGAGCGGGCGAGTGCGGCGGACGGGGCTCACCGGCGCTCGAGTGCAACGAGGCGAGCAGCGGAGCCGGTCCTGAGTTCTCTCGTAAGCTCGAAATGACGGGTGGGGGCTTGGCCTGGTGGTGCGTCGAGGCTGAGACGCTGGCCCGCCCCCCGGTAGGGCGACGGATGCGTCGCCCGTCGCCGGTCGTTAGTCGAACCGGGAGACGCGTCCGTCGCCCCAAGTTGGAGGAAGACGGTTGACGCACCATTGGTGAGATTTCCGGCGGGGCGGCGGCGCCGGGGATCGACCGACGAGGCGTGGTACCATCCGATGCCGCTTTTGGTTGAGAACGTGGAGCGCAGGGGGGCGAGTCAGACTCGCCGCGACGCTCGGGTAGAGATGCACGATGGAGAACGGAAGGCTGGACGAGGCGAAGCTGGCCGAGCTGCGGCGGGTGCTCGAGGCGCGGCGCGTCGATCTGCGGGGCGAGGTGTCCCGGATGGCGGCGGAGGTGCAGGACCTCGGCGTCGATCAAGGGATGGAAGGGGGCACCGTCGGGAACCACCTCGCCGACGACGGCAGCAATGTGATGGAGGTAGAGCGGCTGGGCACGATCAGCGGCGACCTCCAGGAGATCTTGGCCCAGGTCGATTCCGCGTTGGAGCGGATGGACGAGGGAACCTACGGCTCCTGCCTCCGCTGCGGCAAACCGATTGGGGAGGAGCGCCTGGAGGCGTTCCCGTACGTCGCCTTCGACATCGAGTGCCAGCAGATCGTCGAGCGGGAGAACGCTCTGCGCTCGGGGGGCTGATCGTTGTCGTCGGGGCGGCGGGTGTTCTCCGCGCTCGGACCGCCGCTCTTCACGGCGGCAACTGTCGCCGCCGGCGATCAAGCGATCAAGGCATGGGTGACGGGCGCTCTGGGGCCGGGCAGCGGGCGGCAGACGCTTGAGGTGTGCGGACCGCTGGTCGTGTTGGACTACGTCGAGAATCGGGGAGCCGCGTTCGGCGTGCTTCAGGGGTCGGGAACCGCGTTGGCGGTGGTCGCCTTCGCGGTGCTGGGCGGGTTGATCTGGTTCTGCTTGCGGCAGCCGGCGGGGGCGCGGGCGGGAGGCATCCCGGTCGGCTTGATCATGGGCGGGGCGATCGGCAACTTGGTCGATCGTCTCAGGCTCGGCTACGTGGTCGATTTCGTGGCGATCGGCTGGTGGCCCCGTTTCAACCTTGCCGACGCCGCGATCACGATCGGGATCGTCTGGCTCGCGGTGCAGAGTCTTTGGGGAGCCGGGCTGGTGGCGGGAGGGAGCGCGGAAGGTGATCGATCAGCCGTCGACGGTTGACCGGGTTTGGGATTGGCCCGACGAGGCGGAGGGCGACGACGATGCCGCCGAGGGAGGACGCTTCGAGCTGCGGCCGCCGCGCGAGGCGTTGAACGAGCGCCTCGACCGGTTCGTGGCCGGCGCGCTGCCGGAGCTGAGCCGCGCCTACGTCCAGCAGTTGATCGAATCGGGCCAGGTGCTGGTCGACGGGCAGGTCCGGAAGCCGAAGTTCAAGATGACGCCGGGCCAGGTGGTGACGGTCTCGGTTCCGGCGCCGACGGTCGACGAGGTGCGGCCCGAACCGATCCCGCTCCATATCGTCTACGAGGACGAGGACGTGATCGTCCTCGACAAGCCGGCCGGGCTGGTGGTCCATCCGGCGCCGGGGCACCCGAGCGGCACGCTCGTCAACGCCCTTCGCCACCACGCGCCGGAGATCTCGGTCGGGGGGACGACCAGACCCGGGATCGTGCACCGCCTCGATAAGGACACCTCTGGGTTGATGGTGGTCGCCAAGAGCGACCGGGCGCGGACGACCCTCGTCGGGCAGTGGGAGGCGCGGACGGTCGAGAAGGGGTACGTCGCGCTCGTGGCCGGCGTGGTCGAACCGGACGAAGGAACGATCGACGCCCCGATCGGTCGGAACCCGCAGGCCCGGCAGCGGATGGCGGCGGTGCGGAGCGGCCGGCCGGCGGTGACGCACTTCTCGGTACGGCGGCGGTACCGATCGGTCTCGCTGCTGGATGTCACGATCGAGACCGGCCGGACCCATCAGATCCGAGTCCATCTGGCCTTCATCGGGCACCCGGTGGTGGGCGACGCGCTCTATGGACGGCCAGGGAAGGCCGAGTTGCCGGCGACCCCGAGGCACTTCCTGCACGCGAGCCGCCTCGGTTTTGCGTTGCCGGGGGGCCGGCCGGTCGAGTTTGAGTCGCCGCTGCCGGACGAGCTGCGGGCGGTGCTCGACGGTCTGGAGGCGGCGACGGACGAGGCGGCGGCAGGCGGCTGACCGCCTGGGCCTGACCCCGGGAGCGCGGCGGATGGCGATGTCGGGCGAGCGCGCGCAGGCGCTGATCGGAGGCTGGTACTGGGCTGGGCTGGCGGCGGTCGAACCGGCGGCGGCGGTGCGGCGGCACGTGGCGCTCGAGGGAGACGCCTTGGTGGTCGACGGTCGGCGGATCGAGATCGGGGGGCGGCTGGTTCTGCTGGCGGTCGGTAAGGCGGCTTCGGCGATGGCGCGGGGGGCGCTGGCGGTCTGCGGCGGGCGGGTCGACGCCGGGATCGTGATCACCAAGGACGGGCACGGGGGCGAGGAGTTGCCGCCCCGGCTGGCGCTCGTTGAGGCCGGACACCCGATCCCGGACGAGCGGGGCGAGCGGGCGACGCGCCGGGCGCTCGAGCTGGCGCAGGGACTGGGGCGCGGGGACGTCCTGTTGACGTTGATCTCCGGGGGCGGCTCGGCGCTGCTGGAGGCGCCGCGAGCGCCGGCGACCTTGGACGCGCTGGCGGAAACGACCGGGCTGCTGCTGCGGGCGGGGGCGCCGATCGAGGATTTGAACGCGGTGCGGCGCTGCCTGAGCGACGTCAAGGCGGGTGGTCTCCGGCGCGCGGCGGCGCCGGCCGAGGTCGTGACGCTGATCCTCTCGGATGTACTCGGAAACGACCCGCGGGTGATCGCCAGCGGACCGACGATCGACGAGGAACCGGCTAGCGGCGCCGGGGCGCTCGCCGTCCTTGATCGCTACCGCCTGCGGCAGAGGGTGCCGCCGTCGGTGTCCACGGCGTTGGCGGCGTCGGGCAAAGGGGTCGCTCAACCCGCTGCCGCCGGTGGGGGAGCGGCGATCCAAGTGATCGGCGACAACGGGACGGCGTTGGCGGCGGTGGCCGCGGCGGTCCGGGGCGATGGGTTGCGGCCGGTCTTGACCTGGCGGGATGCGGTCGGCGAGGCGGCGGGCCTGGGGGAAGCCTGGGTTGAAGCTTGCCGGGAGGCGCCGGCGGCGATGGATGTCTTGCTCGGGGGCGGCGAGATGACGGTCACGGTGCGGGGGGACGGCGTCGGCGGCAGGACCACGGAGTTTGCGCTGGCCGCGGCGCTGGTGTTGGCGGAGGACGGGGGCTGGGCGGTGGGGAGCTTGGCGACCGACGGTGAGGACGGGCCGACCGGGGTGGCCGGGGCGGTCGCCGATCCGGGGACGGCGGCGCGAGCGGCGGCGGCCGGGGTGGACCCGGCGGCAGCGTTGGTGCGGAACGACAGTTTGCGGGTGTTCGAAGCGGCCGGCGGGATCGTGCGGCCGGGGCCGACGGGGACGAACGTGAACGACCTCTACTTCGGGGTGCGGCTGGCGGGGCGCGATGGAGTGTCGTCCACTTGAGGCGGCCGACGTCGGCGACCACGGGCGCTGAACGGCGTTCGCGGGGGTAGGGAGCGGGGCCTCGGTCAGGGCGTCGGTCAGGAGAAGGAGCAGGCGATGCAGGGGGCGCGGGCGCTGGTGGCGGTGCTGGCGGAGAGCGGGGTGCGGCACGTCTTCGGGCTGCCGGGCGACACCGGGATGAGCTTCTACGACGCGCTGCGGGAGGAGAGCGTCCGGATCGGCCACGTGATGACGCGGGACGAGCGCTCGGCCTCCTTCATGGCCGATGTCTACGCTCGCGTCAGCGGCCGGTTGGGGGTCTGCGAGGGGCCGAGCGGCGGCGGGGCGACCTACATCGTGCCGGGGGTGGCGGAGGCGCACGGGTCGGCAATCCCGCTGCTCTGCTTGACGTCGGACACGCCGGTCGGGCAGCAGGGGCGGGGGGTGCTGACCGAGCTCGACCAGGAAGGGCTCTTTCGCCCGGTGACGAAGTGGAACACACGGGTGAACTCGGCGGAGACGATGGCCGAGGCGGCGCGGCGGGCGATCCGGATGGCGACGAGCGGTCGGCCGGGAGCGACCCATCTCTCGCTGCCGAGCGACGCGCTGGAGGGCGAGACGCCCGAAGGTTCCGTCTACGGGGTGCCGGAGTTCGGACAAGCGCCGGCGCTGCGGACGCGGCCCGATGCCGCGTTGGTCGAGCGGGCGGCGGCGGCGCTAGTCGGGGCGGCGCGGCCGGTGATCGTGGCCGGGGGCGGGGTGCTGACCTCCGGCGCTTGGGACGAACTGACAGCGCTGGCCGAAGGGCTGAACGTGCCGGTGGCGACCTCGATCAACGGCAAGGGGAGCATCGCGGAGACGAGCCCGGTCGCGATCGGGGTGGTCGGCGGGAACGGGGCCCGCCCCTACGCCAACGCCTGCCTGGCGGAGGCGGACCTGGTGGTGTTCCTCGGGACGCGGACCGACTCGACGACGACCTGCCACTGGACGTTGCCGCCGCCGGAGGGGCGGCAGCGGGTGGTCCAGCTCGACGTCGAGCCGTGGGAGATCGGGAACAACTACCGGTTGGTCGTCGGCGCCCTCGGGGACGCCCGGCTGACCCTCCGTGATCTGATGGCGGCGATCGAGCGGCCGGAGGAGATGCGGCGGCGACACCAGGCCAGGATCGACGCGCTGGTGGCGGAGCGGGACCGCTACTGGGCCGACGTAGAGCGGCAGGCGGCGATCATGAGCCGGCCGATCAAGCCGGCGCTGCTGGTCCGGGTGCTGCGGCGGCAGTTGGGGGACGACCTGGTGGTGGTTGCCGATCCAGGGACGCCGACGCCGTTCCTAGCCGCCCAGTTCGAGCTGCGGCGGGCCGGGCGGACGACGGTGATACCGCGGGCGCACGGTGGGCTCGGGTACGCGATCCCGGGGGTGGTCGGGGCGGCGTTCGCGGCCGATGGGCGGCGGGTGGTCGGGATGACCGGGGACGGCAGCTTCGGGATGGCGGTCGGAGAGCTGGAGACGATCACCCGCTACAAGCTGCCGGTGGTGATCGTCCAGTGCTCGAACGGCTCGTTCGGGTGGATCAAGGAGTTGCAGCACCTCTACCACGGCGACCGCTACTTCGGCGTCGATTTCGATCCGGTCGATTACGCCGCGATCGCCCGCGGGTTCGGCTTCCGGGCGCGGCAGGTGACGGAGCCGGAGGAGGTCGAGCGGGCCGTGGCCGAGGCGCTGGCGGACGGCGGACCTTACTTCCTCGACGTCGTGACCGAGTCGCCGATCAGCGAGACGCCGCCGGTGGCGGCCTGGCAGGAGGCGGAGGCGGAGCGGGCGGGGGCGGCGGCCGAGGTGGCGCGATGAACCAGCCCGTGCCGATGATGCTCGACGTCGATACGGGGATCGACGACGCGCTGGCGCTCGCCTTCGCGCTGCGTTCGCCCGCGATCGAGGTGGTGGCGGCGACGACGCTGGCGGGGAACGTCGACGTGGAGCGGACGACGGCCAACACATTGGCCACGCTCGATCTGCTCGGGGCGACCACGGTGCCCGTCCACCGCGGGGCGAGCCGGCCGCTGGTCCGGACCCACCAGAACGCCGCCTACTTCCACGACAGCACGGGGCTCGGCGACGCTCGCCTGCCGGCCAGCGAGCGGGAAGCGGGACCGGACCGGGGTCCGGCGGCGATGATCCGGCTGGCGCGTGCTCGGCCGGGCGAGCTGACGCTGGTCTGTCTCGGTCCGTTGACCAACCTGGCAATCGCGCTCAACGTGGCGCCGGAGCTGCCGGGGCTGCTGCGGTCGCTGGTGGTGATGGGAGGGGCCTTTCGGGTTGGCGGGAACGTGACGCCGCGGGCGGAGTTCAACGTTTTCGCTGACCCGGAGGCGGCAGCCCAGGTGTTCGCGGCAGAGTGGCCGGCGGCGAGCCTAATCGGGCTCGACGTCACGCAGCAAGCGACGATGCCGCGGCGGCTATGGGAGCGGGCGCGGGACGCGGCCG
>JBBSNJ010000187.1:0-6261 GCA_038232775.1 Thermomicrobiales bacterium | reverse complement strand
GTCCCCGCATAGCCGCCGCGCCGCAGCTCGGCGAGCCGTTCGAACGTCGCCATGGGGTCGACGGCGGCGATCGGTAGCCCGTCGTCCCGCTCGCCGTGGCCGTCGTTGAGGTGGACCCCGAAGAGGCGGTCCCGGCCGAGCGCCAGCGCCGCCGCGGCCGCCGGTCGCTCCCCCGCGATCAGGGCGTGGCAGAGGTCGATCGCCACGCCGGCGTTTGGGCGATCGACCTCGGCGAGCAGGAGCAACGTCTCCCCCATCGAACGGATGAGCGGCACGAAGGGGTCTCCCCCACGCTCGGCCGGTTTGTACTCGACGCTGACGCGGACGGCGGGAAGGTGGTCGGCGACTTGGCGGATCGCCCCGACTTCCGCCTCCCAGGCTCGCCGGTAGTCGAGACCGAACGGGCGCGACGAGCCGTCCGCCTCCATCCAGAGGACGACGTGGTCGGCGCCGTGCCGGGCGGCGAGTTCGACCGCCTCCAGAGCGACGCTGATCGCCCGTGCTCGCGTCGCCGGGCGGGGGCTGACGAAGGCGCCATCGGCGAACTCGGGGTCGTCGAAGCGGAGGTTGAGTCCGGTCAGGCGGAGGCCGGTCTCCGCCAGCAGCGACGTCAGCTTGGCCTCCGGCAGGCGCCGCAGGTGTTGCGGGAAGTTGAGTTCCAAGCTGTCGAGGCCCGGCACCGCGGCCTGGGCGAGGATCGCCGCGGCCGGCGAGTCGACGCCGCCGGGGCCGAGGAACGAGTTAAGGCGACTGGCGAGGCGATACCGGCCGCCGGTCAGGTGGGCGCTGCTCTGCTCGTCCGCCATCCCCTCCCTTCCCGCCAGTCGTCGCCGTTCCCGGAGCCTGCCGTCCCGCTCGGCCGCGTTGACAGCCTGCAAGGCCTCTGCATACTACCAGCCGGGCCTCCGGCACCGGTCGCAACGTGAGCGAGCGCCGATGGCGGACAAACAGAGGCGGTGGCGAGCGATGGTTCGCTCCTTCTCGTCCGACTGGGGGCCGCCATTCGCCCTGCCTCGCCGCGATGAGGCGGCGTTGAACGCAAGAATGAAGGAGGATCGACGATGGCCGATGATCGCTTCCGGCACCCAGCTCCGAAGCTTTGGCGCCAGCGCGCCTCACGACGCTCCGTCCTCAAGGCCGCGGCCGCGACCGGTGCCGCCGCCGGCTTCTCGGCGGTCGGCATTCCCGGCAAGGCCTACCGCCGGGCGCTGGCCCAGGACGACGTCCGAGCCCGACTCCTGGCCACCAGCGACCCGGAGGAAGCGGGTCAGATCGCGCTCCGGACGACCGTGCCGGAGGGGGCCTTCCAGGGCCAGACGGTCCGTTTCCAGGGCTTGAGCAACACCAATTTCCACGTCAACAAGTTCCGACCCCTGGCGCGGGCCTGGGAGGAGCACACCGGGGCGACGGTTGAGTGGATCGAAGTGACGCAGGCCGACAGCTACCCCCGGATGTTCCAGGCGATCTCGACCGACTCGGTCAGCTTCGACGTCCTGGAGGCGAGCGGCGGCTGGGAGGGCGATCTCCTCGGCGGCGGCCACTGCCTGCCGATGCCCGACTCCCTCCGCAACGACCCCGGCTACGACTTCGACGACATCGTCCCCTACCTGCGGTCGCCGACGCGGACCTGGGACGGCGTCCTCTACGGCGCCTCGATCGACGGCGACATGCACCACTTCAACTACCGGAAGGACGTCTTCTCCGACCCCGACCTGGCGGTGGAGTGGCAGTCGTCCGGGGGCGAGGGGGAGTGGGGTGTGCCCCAGACCTGGCAGCAGGTCCAAACCGCCAGCGAGTTCTTGGCCGGCAAGGACGGCGAACTCGGCACGCTCTACGGCATCCTCGACTCGACCCGGGTGGACAACACCAGCCAGTACTTCTTCCACAGTCGGGCCAGCGCCTACGGCAAGTACCCGGACGACCCGGCGTTCTTCTTCGACCTCGACATGACGCCGCGGATCAACTCCCCGGCCTTCGTTCGCGCCCTCGAGGACATCGTCGCCGCCCTTGAGTGGGCCCCGCCCGATCAGCAGAGCGCCGACCTGTTGACCAACCTCGGCAACTTCCTGGCCGGGACGGGGACGATGAGCCACTGGTGGGCCGACGTCGGCTCCAACGTCTACACCAGCGGCGACAGCCTGGTGCAGGGGCGGGTCGGCTACGACATCCTGCCCGGCTCCCCCGATGTCTACAACTACGGGGCGGGTCAGTGGGAGACGCTGCCCGAGCCGAACCACGCGCCCTATCTCGCCTTCCTCGGTTGGGGCCTCTACGTGATGAAGGAGGCCGAGCAGGAGGGGGTCGTCGATGCCTCGTGGGACCTCATCTCCCACCTCACCGGCAAGGACATCTCGGCCTGGATGAGTATCTACCCCTCCGGCATGAACCCCTGGCGCGAGAGCCACTTCGTGCCCGAGGAATGGGAGGTGACCGGCTTCCCGGTCGACGAGGCGGAGCAGTACCTGACCTCGATCCAGGAGTCGTACAACCACCCGAATCGGATCGTGGACCTCCGGATTCCGGGCGTCGGCCAGTACTGGGGCGCGGCCGAGGCGGAATGGACCCAAGCGATCACCGGCGCCGTCTCGCCCCAGGAGGCGCTCGACAACGCCGCCCGCCGCTGGAACGAGATAACCGACTCCCTCGGTCGCGAGCGCCAAATCGAGTTCTACCAAGCGTCGCTCGGGCAGTAGACGCCGGACCCGTCGGGTCGGCCCTCGCTCTTCCGACTGGGGGAGCGCGGGCCGGCGCGGGGGAGCGGACCGCTGCCCGAGCGGCTGTCCCCTAAGTAGGCTCCGCCGTCGATGGGGATCGAGCTTCCGGTTCGCTCGGCGATGCTTCACCCCCCGGCGATGGGGTCGTTCGACGTGCACCAAGGGACCGCATGGCCGACCGCCTGGCGCCATCGAGCGCCGCCGCCAGCACAGCACCGGCGCTTGGCCCGAAGCGGGGGCTGAGCCAGGCCTGGCAGCGGCGCCTCTTCATCCTGCCGGCGGTGGTGGTCGCCCTGGCGGTCGTCATCTTCCCGACCGTGTTCGGCATCTACGTCGCCTTCACCGATTGGCAGTTGAACGACCCAAGCGGGCGGACCTTCAACGGGCTTGCCAACTTCGCGGCTATCCTGCGCGACGGTCGGTTTTGGAACGCGCTCAAGAACAATTTCCTGTTCGTCGGTCTGGGCGTCCCCTTCCAGTATCTGGTCGCCCTCGGCCTGGCGCTGCTGCTCAATCAGGAAATCCGGGGGCGCCGCTTCTTCCGGGTCGTCTTCCTGCTGCCGTTCATGATGAGCCCGGTGGCGGCCGGGTGGATGATCGGCCGCTCGATCATGGACGCTCAGCGCGGGCCGCTGCCGGATCTCCTCGGGCGGCTGGGCGTCGAGGACGTCTCCTTCTTCTCGGATGGGACGCGGGCCATCCTCTCGTTGCTCCTGATCGACTCCTGGTATTCGATCCCGTTCCTGCTAGTGATGCTCCTGGCCGGCTTGCAGGCGCTGCCGCCCGAGGTGTTCGAAGCGGCCCACATCGACGGCGCCGGGCGCTGGCAGCGCTTCCGCGACATGACCTTCCCCCTGCTGCTCCCCGTCAGCCTGACCGCGGTCGTGCTGCGGGCGGTCTTCGAGTTCAAGGTGATCGACATCATCCTGGTCGTCACCGGCGGCGGTCCCGGCAACTCGACGGAGACGCTGACCGCCTACATCTACCGCCGCGGCGTCCAGAACATCGACGTCGGCTACGCGACGGCAATGGCGCAACTCTTCTTGGTCGTGGTGATCGCGGTGATCGTCCTGGTCCTGGTCACGGTCGGCCGCAAGGTGCGGGAAGTCGCCTGATCGCGGGCGCCGGTCAGCGGGAGACGCCGCCAACGCGGGTCGGGAACGCTGGTTCGGGGAGGGAGGCGAGGTGGCGGTAGCGGTCGGACGGCCGGCGGCGAGACGGATCGCCGGGGAGCGACGGGGGGCGGCGACCGGCCGCGTCGGCTTCGTCCTCGGCCGGCTGGCGACCTACGCCGTGCTCCTCTTCTGGGCCGCGGTCTGCCTCTTCCCGATCTACTGGACCTTCACGACCTCGCTCAAGGACCAGGCTGGAGTCCTGCAGGGGCCGACCTACGTCCCGTTCCTCGACTTCGAGCCGAGCAGCCTGGGGTGGGACTCGATCTTCGGCGACGCCGATCAGCGCGCGATCTTCCTCCGGAACGCCCGCAACAGCCTGCTGATCGGGCTCGCCTCGTCCGCGTTCGCGGTCGCCCTCGGCTCGCTCGCCGGCTACGGTTTGGCCCGCTTCGACTACCGCTTCGGGCCGTGGCGCAACCGGGACATCTCGTTCTGGTTCCTCTCCCAACTGATCTTGCCGCCGGCGGCGGTCGTGATGCCGATCCTGATCCTCTACAACGCGGCGAGCTTGTTGGACACCCAGATCGGGCTGATCCTCCTCTACACCGTGGTCAACCTGCCGATCGTGATCTGGATCATGCGCGACCAGTTCGCCTCGATCCCGATCGATCTGGAGCAGGCCGCCCTGGTCGATGGGGCGACGCTGTTCGGGGCCTTCCGCCGGGTGGTGCTGCCGATCGCGGCGCCGGGGATCGTCGCCGCCTTCATCCTGGCCTTGATCTTCTCCTGGAACGAGTACTTCTTCGCGGCGGTGCTGACTGCCTCGCGGGCGGTCACGCTGCCGCTGTTGATCGCGACCCAGGTCAGCTCGCAGGGGATCAAGTGGTGGTCGATGGCGGCCTTCTCGACCGCCGCGATCCTGCCGCTGACGATCGTCGGGATTCTGCTCGAGCGCTACATCGTCAAGGGCCTGACGGCGGGGGCGGTCAAGTAGGCTGACCAACGCGCCTGCCCTTTCCTTTGGCATCAGGCCCTACGAGTTCGCTACCTCCGGCCGCGCCCCTCCCCCAGGGGTGTACCACCGAGCGCATCTGCTCATCGCCGCTCGGCGCTGGCTGGTCCCCGATATCCCCCGTCCGGAATCACGACCGAGTGTGGGATCGGTCTCACCGGCAGCCTCGGAGGGCGGTGCTGGCAGCGCGCTTGCGTGCGAGGACGCACTGTTCGCCGGCGCCGGGCGCGGTTCCGACCGGACTCATCAGTGACCGACGCGGCCGGCAGGCAAAGGAGTGACCGCCCGATGGCCTCATTGAAGTTTCCGACCCGGTTGGGCGAGGCGGGGCCCGGCCTCGACATCGTCCAGGCCGAGCGCTGGGGGGCGCTGCTCGCCGGGAGCACGCTGGCTCTGTTCGGTCTCAGCCGGCGGAACACCCCCGGACTGGCCCTGGCGGCGGCGGGCGGGGCGCTGGTCGCCCGCTCGCTTGTCTCCTCGAAGCTGCTCGCGTCGTCGGCGCCGGAGACGGCCGGGGTCCTCGTCGAGCGGGCGGTGACGATCAATCGTCCGGTCGACGAGCTCTACCGCTACTGGCGCGACTTCTCGCACCTGCCGGCGGTGATGAGCCACCTCGAATCGGTGACGGTCCTCGACGGCGACCGCTCCCGCTGGGTGGCCAAGGCACCGCTCGGCGGCCACGTCGAGTGGGAGGCCGAGATCGTCGACGACCGGCCGAACGAGCGGATCGCTTGGCGGTCGCTGCCCGAGGCCGAGGTCCCGAACTCGGGCGAGGTGCGCTTCCGGAGCGCGCCCGGCGACCGGGGGACGGAGATCGTCGTCCGCCTACGCTACGAGCCGCCGGCCGGGGCGGTCGGGAAGGCGGTGGCGGCGATCGCCTTCGAGGAGCCGGACCAGCAGGTGCGCGAGGGGCTGCGCCGTCTGAAGGCGGTGCTGGAGACGGGCGAGGCGCCGACGACCGAGGGGCAGCCCTCGGGCCGGGCCCGACGAGACGATTGACCGGCCGGACCGCGATCGGCGGATGGGAGCACCCGACTTCGACAGCGGCGCTGCCCGCGTTCCGCTGATTACCAGGATTTTGTGGGGAGAGCAGTCGATGAGCCAGGAACCGCGCGGTCTCGGCAAGGTGGTCTACAGCGTCGAGCCGGAGGAGACGGTCGAAGAGCGCCGGGACGACTCGGGACCGACCGACGAGGTGACCGAGGCGTCGGAGGAGTCGTTTCCGGCCAGCGACCCGCCGGGCTACACCCGCGGCGCCGCCAGCGAGATGGCGTCCGACCCGGCCGCCGCGGCCGGGGAAGACCATCCGCCGAGCAGCGAGGCCGCGCTGGCGATGACAGAGGACGACCGCGACCGCGCCGCCGAGGAGAAACGCGCGTGAGAGCCGTCTGCTGGTTCGGCCGGAACGATGTCCGGGTCG
>JBBSNJ010000186.1:0-6281 GCA_038232775.1 Thermomicrobiales bacterium | reverse complement strand
GAGCAGCTCGGCGCGCTCGGTGGGGTGGGGGCGGAGGGGGGTGTCGGCGTAGAGGGAAGGGTCGGGGCGGAAGTAGACCGCGGCGCCGCCGGGGAGGAAGACGCGCTCGGAGCGGCGGCGGGGGAGGAGGAACTTGGCGCTGTGGTAGGAGCTGGCGAGGCTGAGCGAGGTCAGCCCCCACTCGCGGTGGGCGCGGCCGACGGTGGCGTCGATGCCGGCGTCGAGCAGGTCCCAGGGGTAGAGCCAGAGGGTGCGGCGCTCGTTGGCGCCGGAGCTGGCGCTGCGGTCTGCCATGGTCGTCCCTCTCTCCGACGCCGTAGCCCTCCCAGCCCCCCAATTCCGGGGGGAGACCGGCGCTTACTGGTCTGGCGCGCGGGGGGCGTTAGTCGTCGTCCCGGCAGGCGACGCGGAAGGCGATGCCGTCGGCGGTGAAGAGGGTCACGATGCGGGAGCGCTCTCCGTCCTCGACCACCTGATGGTCGGCGACGCGGTCGCTGCCGGCGCCCGGCCCGAACGCGAAGACGCTCGTCCGGCCGCCCGGGATCGTGCGGTCGACGGTGTAGTCGCGGCGGCCGGCGACCCGGACCTTCTCGATTACCAGCGGGACGTCGTCGTTATTCTCGACGACGATCCGGTCAGCGCCCTGGCTCCGCTCGCAGCGGGCTTCGAGGTCGATCTTGCGGCGGCGGACGCGGTCAGGGGTGGGCGATGGCGTCGGCGAGGGGGTGGGGGTGGGCGACGGCGTGTTGGTCGGCTGAGCGGTCGGAATCCTCGATGTGGCGGCGGAGGGGGTGATCGCCCCGCTGGCGACCACCGCCCGGCAGACACCGCTGTTCGGGTTGAAGCTGCTCCGGACGCAGGCGAGACCGGCGCAGCAGGGGGCCGAGAGCGTGCAGCCGATCCCCTCGGCCCGGCAGACCTGGGCGACCGGGGCACCCGCCCCGGTCCGCGCCCGGGAGGCGGCGGCGACGCCGGCCGTCCCAACCCCGAGCGCGCCAAGGAGCGCCCGACGCCGCCCGAGCGGCTTGGTGGGAGTGTTGGCCAGAACGGCGACCTCTCGATCGTCCATGAGACCCTCCTCTCCGGCCAGGCCAGCGAGAACGTTCGGTATCGAGACGCTTCCGTTTCGTCTGCCGCTGCTTTCGGCGTCGTGGCCGATCCTAGAGTTTCACGCTCTATCGTCGCATTGGGCCGCTGTAGTTGCCATCGGGCGAGCATGACGGCAGGGCCTTCGCGTGCTCGGTGTTCGCCGTCGGCGGCCCCGCACGGGGCTGAAGCCCACCTGCTGAAGCGACGAACCCGGCTGAAGCCGGCTGGACGAAGGGTCTGGGCCGAGCCCGCGAGCGAGCACGGGAAGGCCCTACCGTGACGGTACGGCCGTCCGTTCCACCTCTGTGCAAGGAGAGAAGGAGAGATTGGAGATGGGAGAACGAGAGGGACGCTGGCGAGCTCCCCGCTGACGCCCTCTGGCGATCGTGGTCGGCGATCACGTGGTCTCTGACCCCCATCCTGTCCCCTGCGAGTTTCCGCGTGGACCTAATTCAGCCGGCCATCGCAGAAGGAGCGGAACGTGCCGTCCTTGACGGTCTCGACACTCACACCTTCCTTTCGCGCCTTGCTGAAGATCTTGACTCCAGCTAGGAGGTTGCGATCACCTGAGTCCTCTGCCTTTTGGCCACTGACGAAGATCAACGTTTTTCCGGGCTTGACTTCCTGGTACCTGGTGTTGGGGTTGGTTGGATTGGGAGTGAAATCCCAGGGATCGGTGCCCGCTTGCAGGGGCTCAGGAGGTGTCCCCAGCGTCCTTAGGGAGCGAATCTTAATCGATCGTCCGGTGTTGTTCTTGATGCGGATGACTTCGGGGTCTCCGTTGCACTTCAGGGTGATGGAAATGGCCTCTTCTTCTTCCTCGCGGGGCACTCGGGTGGGTCTCGGCGTCTTGCTCGGCTTGCTGGTGGCGGTGGGCCGCGGCGTCTTGCCCGGTTTGCGGGTTGCAGTCGAAGGTGACGTCGAGGTCGCCTTAGGTCGGGTGGTGGAAGATCCTTGGTTGGTGTCCGCCGTCGATGATGCCCGAACCTTACGATTCGAGCCGGTTCTGCTTTGTGACCCGTTCGGTGGAGGAGCAGCCCGCGTCGGCACGCCGGCGACGCAGACGCCGTTGTTGGGGTTCATGGCGGTGCCGACGCAGGTCAGGTCGCCGCAGCAGCCGACCCAGATCGTGCAGGCGGCGCCTTCGGCCTGGCAGACCGGTTGACCGACGGCGACGGCACCGCCGCGGGCGCGGAAGGCGGCGGCGATCCCGGCCGCGCCGAGGCCGAGGGCGCCGAGGAGGGCGCGGCGGCGGGTGGCGGGGGCGGCGAGGGTGTGGGTCACCTGGTCGAACCGCTGCTCGTCCATCGGGGCGGATGCTCCTCGATCCTGGCTCGGTCGGTCGGCGCGCCGCCGCCGCTGAGTATCGCCGTCGTCGCCGAGACGGCCCCTTGGCCATCCCCGCCGCGACGCCCTCCGATTGTGCTGGGACCCGCCCGCATTCTGTCACCCGGCGGCGGTGCCCGCAAGAGCCTGGAAACCGCGCTCGCTGATCGCGCCTCGACGGCGCCCCGAGCCTCCGCGGCCAGCGATGGGGGGCGCGAGGGCGGGGCCGGGCGCCCCTCGACCCCGAGCGATCGGGGCGGGTCGAGGGCGGGGCCGTCGCGGCTGGCATCGGCGGCGATAACGCAGCCTTGACGAAACGCTAATCTCGTTTTCACATCGCCGCCGCCCCGGTCCCCTAGGGTTCCCCCGAGTGGGCGACGAGGGGGCACTTTGGCCGGGGCGGGACGGGTGGTGACGAACGGGGCGGGCGGGGCGGCCGACGCCGGCGGGCGGCGGTCCGCGGCGCGGCGCTGGCTGGTCGATCTCCAGGGGTACGCCTTCCTCGCCCCGGCGCTGCTGCTGGTCGGCGTCTTCACCCTGATCCCGATCGTCTTCAGCCTCGGCCTGAGCTTCTTCCGCTGGGACATGATGCGGCCCCAGCCGCGGTTCCTCGGCGGCGACAACTTCGTCCGCCTGGTGCGCGATCCGGCGTTCCACAACGTCCTCGCCAACACCCTCCTCTACGCGGTCGGGACGGTCGGGCCGAGCGTCGCCGTCTCGCTGGTGCTGGCCCTCTTCCTCAACCGCCGGCTGCGGGGGCGGGTCTGGTTCCGCTCCGCGTTCTTCGCCCCGGTCGTGACCTCGACCGTCGCCGTCTCGCTGGTCTGGAGCTGGATCTACCACCCCCAGGTCGGCCTCTTGAACGCGGCGCTGGGGGCGGTCGGGATCGGGCCGGTGCGGTGGCTGGCCGACCCCGCCACCGCCCTTTGGGCGATCGTCGGGCTCAGCGTCTGGAAGAGCGTCGGCTACAACATGATCCTCTTCCTGGCCGGGCTCCAGAACCTGCCGGGGGAGGTGGCCGAGGCGGCCAGGGTCGACGGCGCCAGCGGCTGGCGCCTGCACCGGGACGTGACCCTGCCGCTGCTGCGGCCGACCCTCTTCTTCGTCCTCGTGGTGGCGACGATCGACGCGATGCAGGTCTTCACCCAGGTCGACGTGATGACCCAGGGCGGGCCGGCGCGCTCGACCGAGATGGTCGTCACCTACTTGTTCTACCGCGCCTTCCGCACCTACGAGATGGGCTACGCCTCGGCGATCGCCTGGGGACTCTTCGTCGTCATCGTCGGCCTGACCGTCGCCCAGAGCCGCTTCGTGGCGCGGGAGGGGTCGTAGGGATGGCGGGGCGGGCGGCGGCGGCGGTCGGGACGAGACCCGGCGGCGAGCGAACGGGGGAAGGCGCCGGCTCGACCGCCGCCGCCCCGTCGGGGTCGAGGACGACGGGGCGGCGACCCACGGCCGCGGTTTCGCCGCGGCTGCGAGGGCGGCGGCTGGCCGAAGCGGGCGCGACCTACGCCCTGCTCGGCTTCGGGGCAGCGGCGTCGCTGCTGCCGCTGGTCTGGATGGTCCTCTCCTCGGTCAAGACGCCGCAGGAGATCGCGGCCTTCCCGCCGACCTGGCTGCCCCGGACCTGGGCCTGGGGCAACTACGCCGAGGCGATGGCCGCCGCTCCCTTCGGCCGCTTCTTCCTGAACAGCACGATCGTCGCCGGCGCGGCCACCCTCGGCACGCTGCTGACCTCCAGCCTGGCCGGCTACGCCTTCTCCCACATCGCCTTCCGCGGGCGGGGGGTCGTCTTCGGGCTGCTGGTGGCGACGCTAGCGATCCCGAACGAGGTGACGATCATTCCCGCCTACCTGGTGATGCGGACCCTCGGCTGGGTCGACACCTACGCCGCCTTGATCGTCCCCTCGCTGGCCAGCGTCTTCGGCGTCTTCCTCCTCCGGCAGGCGTTCGGCGCGGTCCCGCGCGACCTGCTCGAAGCGGCCCAGCTCGACGGCTGCGGCCACCTCCGCTACCTGCTCGAGGTTGTCCTCCCGCTCAACCGCGCCGCCCTCGCCAGCCTGGCGCTGCTGACGTTCCTGAGCCAGTGGAACGCCTACCTCTGGCCCCTGCTCGTCACCAACCGGGAGGAGCTGCGGACGGTCCAGATCGGGCTCCGCTACTTCTCCGACCCCGATCTCGGGATCGATTGGGGGCCGCTGATGGCCGCCTCGACCCTAGTCGTCCTGCCGACCCTCGTCGTCTTCCTCCTCGCCCAGAAGCACCTGGTCGCGGGTTTCGCTTCCAGTGGGCTGAAGGGGTGAGGCCGGAGCCGGGGCGTCGGAGGGTCGGGCAGCACGACCGTCGCGTTCGCGGCCCCGGCGGGGGCTTCGTCGATCGGGGCCGGGGCTTCGGCGCTGGGGCGATCGGTCGGCCCGGTGGGAACCGGACATCGGGTGGGCCGGCGGGTGCCGGCCCAGTGGACCACGGTCGATACGGAAGAGGAGGTCTCGGATGCGGCAGTTCGGACGGATGGCGCGGGTCGGGGTGGTGGCGCTGACGGGGATGACGCTGGCCGGCGGCGGCTTCGCGGCCGCGGCGGCGCAGACGTCGACGGCGGCGCTTGAGCCGGCGGAGATCACCTTCTGGACGACGGCCCAAGAAGGCTACCCGGAGTGGGAGGCGGCCTTCGAGCAGGCCAATCCGGGCGTCGTCGTCCACACCGAGTACATCGGCAACTACGACGAGATGGCGCAGCGGGTGCAAGCGGCGATCGCGGGCGGTGAGGCGCCCGACGTGGCCCAGATGGGCCAGCGGCACGGCCTGCCGCAGGTGATCGACGCCGGGGTGCTGGTCCCGGTCGATCAATACTTGGCGCCCGAGGACGTGGCCGACATCCGGTCGGGGCTCTGGTCGCGCTACACCTACGAGGGGGAGCGCTGGGTGGTGCCGTTCGGCGCCTCGACGCCGGGGATGTGGTTCAACGCCGACGCCTTCCGGGAGGCGGGGCTCGACCCCGGGAACCCGCCGCAGACGTGGGACGAAGTCGCCGCCGCGGCCGAGGCGCTGACCAAGGACGAGGACGGCGACGGCCAGCCCGAGCGCTGGGGCTTCTCGACCTGCGCCGACGTCCCCTGGTACGTGCGGCCGATGGTCCTGCAAGCGGGCGGGGAGCTCTACGACGCCGAGGGGAACCCGCGGATCAACGGCGCGGCCGGGGTTGCGGCGCTGACCTTCTTCCGGGACATGGTCCACGAGCGGAACGCGGCGGCGCCGGTCGGGCACCAGACGGCCGAGGAGGACTTCAAGGCGGGGACGATCGGGATCCTCTACTGCTCGACGGCGAACCGGAGCGACTTCGCCGAGTCGGTCGGCGACCGCTTCGACTACGGGTTGGCCTGGCTGCCGCAGCGCGACGAGCGGGCGGTCGGGCTCGGCGGCAACGGCTTGGTCGTCTTCGACGGCGAGGACGCTGAGCAGGCGGCGGCGGCAGCGTTCGTCCGCTTCCTGACCGATACTCAGCGGACGGCGGAGATGGGGATCGAGACCGGCTACGTCGCGATCCGCGAGTCGGCGCTGGCGGAGCCGGCGATCGAGCAACTGCTGGCCGAGAATCTCTACGCCGAGACGATCTACGGCCAACTCCAGTTCGTCGCCGACGCCGGTATCAGCCCGGCCGACGCGATCCTCTGGAGCGGGCTGCTGAACGCGGTCGAGACGGTCCAGACCGATTCCGAGGCGGACCCGCAGCAGCTCCTGGACGATCTGCAGCGGGAGATGGAGGATTACCTGGCGAACTACGAGTAGCCAGACGGCAGTTGCCAGTTGCCAGTTGCCAGTTGGCAGGCGGCAAGGCGATTGTAGGGGCGCTGCTTGCCGCGCCCGTC
>JBBSNJ010000185.1:0-6290 GCA_038232775.1 Thermomicrobiales bacterium | reverse complement strand
CGGGGCCTGGCCCGGAACGCGGCCGTCGCCTTGGGCAACATCGGCACCGAGGAGGACGTCCCATTCCTGGAGGCAGCGGCCCACGGGCACGGCGAGGCAGTGGTGCGTGAGCACGCGGTTTGGGCGCTGGGGCGCATTGGGGACCAGCTCGCTCAGCGATCGGCAGAGGCGATTCCTTCCACCAATCCAGGCAGCCACGTGGGCGATCGCCGCCTCAGTTGATCGCTCGCGGCTCACGATCGCCCTCATCCCTCCCGAGTGCCTTGGATGGGACCCAGGAGCTGGATCGGCGACCCGCTACCCGCCGCTACGGGCCGCGGGCGCCAGCGACTCCCGCGGGAGGAGTGCCCGGCGCGGGCCTGGGTTGTGCTCCGCCGGCCCCCCATCGCCCGACCCCGGTGCCGATGCCGCGACGACTCCAACGACAAAGGGGCGAGGCGGGCCGAGCGGGAGCGCCGGAGTTCATCTCCCGGACGCCGCAGAGGTGGGTCTCGATCCGTGATACGAAATCCGGGTCCATCGTGAGAGTTTCCCGGCGGTCGGCGACCAAGCTCCCTCTCCCGCCGCAGCGGGAGGGGGGCCGGGGGTGAGGGCCGGCTACCGCAGCGCGCATGCAAAGTGTTCTCCCGGATTCCGTACGATCTGCTCGCCGGTGGCGTTGACCGAACTGGCCGACGCGGCGCCGACTCTCGAGGCCGGAGTCGGCAGGTCCGAAAGAATCGCGGTCGCCGGACGAGGTCGGAGTGGACGCTTTCCTCGGCAAGTTCGCACCGACGAATCCACGGCGGTGGGCTACCGGAACGTGGAGAGCGCGACCACGGCAAGCAGCAGGGCGGCGGCGAGGAGCAGCCGCCAGACGGGGAGGGGGCGACGGTTCTGGCGGGCGTGGTCGGCGGCCCACGTTTGGCGCCGGGCGGCGAAGCGCTCCAGGTCGCGCTCGGTGCGGAAGACCGTTGCGCCTTTGCTCCGGTTGCAGTCGGCGCAGGCGGTGACGAGATTCTCGGGGTGGTCCGTGCCGCCGAGCGAGTACGGGTAGAGGTGGTCGAGGTGGAGGGCGACGGTGGGGCCGCGTCGGCGCCCGCAGTAGAGGCACGCGTGGCCGTCGCGGGCGTAGATCTGCTGGCGGGTCTTGGCCGGGATCGGGCGTCGGGCGGAGGAAGCTCGGCGCCGTGAGCGACGGCGGCGCCGGCGCCCGAGGCGGATCCAGCGCCGGCAGAGGGCGAAGGCGAAGCCGGCGAGGGCGAGGGCGGCGAACTGGGGGCGGAGCTCCGGCGGGACCAGAACCGCGCCGAAGAGGATCGCGAGGAGGAGCAGCCACCCGGCGAGTCCGACTCCCATCGCTGGCTGCTCGCCCCCGCCCGACCGCTTCAACCCCCGAAGATGCCGATTAGATCATCTGCTCTGTTTTCGAACGTGTCAAGTGCTCCCGGCCTCAATCCCCAGGTCCAGCTATGCGCGACCGACTTGTCCGGAACTCCACCGCGGCCCACCGACCCCCCCGGCGCGGGGTCGCCGCGTCCCCCGGATCGCCGTCAAAACCTTTCGCGCCGGACCGAAAACGAACTCGTCCCGGAGAGAGGGGGACGGAGGTGAGGGCCTCTCTTCGGCAAACCGAAGCGATTACCTGGTTTCCGTAGAAGGAGTTCCGTAGGGAAACGGCAGTGACGATCCGACTCCCGTCTCGGGAGCGAGAAGGGCTAGAACGGACCAGCGCCGGAAACCCTCGCCGTCTCCCCGGCCGAGACACTCCCCCGGCGCGAAGTGAGTCCGGCTGGTCATCGCCATCGCCAGAGCGCGCTCCTTCATCCGCCAGGGAAACGCGAGGACTCGCCTCCGGCCAAGCGCCTCCGGCGGTCACCCCGCCGCCGCTAGACGCCCTCGCCGGGCCGCTCGATCGTCGGCTCGTCGTCGCGGCCGACCAGGCGGTTCCAGAGCTCGTAGTCCGTCCCGCGCTTGGCGACGTAGCGGTTGCGAGGCGTCGCCTCGTGCCCCGCTAGGGCCTTGAAGGGACCCCGCGCCAGGTCGTTGAGATCGAGGTAGACGCCGCCTTGCTCAAGCGCCGTGCCGGGATCGAGGACGGCGAGGCGCGACAGGGTGGCGTCGTCGAGACCCGGCAACCGCTCGTGGAGCGCCTTGTCGGCAACGGCGGGATGGGTTTCGCCGCCGTGGCCGGGGAGCTCGTGGGTGAGGGCGCGCTGGGCAAACTCCTCGGCGGAGGGAGCGTCGTCGGCGCGGAGGCCGGTCGT
Source organism: Thermomicrobiales bacterium (assembly GCA_038232775.1). Taxonomy (GTDB): domain Bacteria; phylum Chloroflexota; class Chloroflexia; order Thermomicrobiales; family UBA6265; genus JBBSNJ01. The sequence continues at coordinate 4,044 of JBBSNJ010000185.1, read as the reverse complement.
GTCCCCCTCCCGCTCGGTGGTGGCGGGGTCCCCGCCGGGCGTCGTGCCGGGGGCCTCCTCGCCGAAGACGCGGTGGCCTTCCGCCGCCGTCCGCCGCTGGTTGTCCTGGGTATCCGCCACCTCGGGCCTCCTTGAGAATCTCGGGGCTGATTGCCGTCGGCGGGGCGGGTGCAAGACGGGTGCCAGGCGCCGCCCACGCGGCGGCGGGAGACCACGGGGCCAGGGTCGCTTGCACCGACGTCGCCACCGGGACCATCGCCGTCGGCCCAACCGTCGCCAGCGACCAGACCGGTTGCTCCGGCGTGCCGGCTGGGGCCGGTCGCCGGTCCGCGGCCCGGTCCCGTGCTCCGTGCGGCCCGACGAGCGGTCGGAACCCCGGACTGGCTGGCGAGGGATTAGGCCCTGGCCGCGAGCGGAGAGCGGTCGCCGACCGTCTCGGCGCCGCCGGCGAGGAAGCGCTCGATCCGGGCCAGGGCCTCCTCGAGCTGGGGGAGGGACGTGGCGTAGGCGCAGCGGACGTGGCCTGCACCGCCGGCGCCGAAGGCGTCGCCAGGGACGACCGCGACCCGCCCCTCGTGCAGCAGGCGGTCGGCGAACTCCTGCCCGGAGAGGCCGACCGGGGCGACCGAGGGGAACGCGTAGAAGGCGCCGGCCGGGAGGTGGCAGGGGAGGCCGAGGCGGTTGAGACCGGCCACGAAGAAGCGGCGGCGGGCGTCGTACTCCTCGACCATAGCCCGGACGTCGCGCTCGGGGACCCGCAGCGCCTCGATCGCGGCCTCCTGCGCCTGGCGCGAGGCGCAGAGCGCGGTGTACTGGTGGATCTTGGTCATGGCGGCGATCAGGGGGCGGGGTCCGGCGGCGTAGCCGACGCGCCAGCCGGTCATGCCGTAGGTCTTGGAGAACCCGTTGAGGAGCAGAGTGCGCTCGGCCATCGCCGGCAGGGAAGCGAAGGGGACGTGCTCGGCGTCGTAGGAGAGGCGGTCGTAGATCTCGTCCGAGAGGACAACCAGATCATGCTGGCGGACGACCGCGGCCAGCGCTTCCAGGGCGGCGTGGTCGGGGACGGCGCCGGTCGGGTTGCTCGGGTAGTTGAGGAGCAGGGCACGGGTGCGGGGGGTGATCGCGCGCTCCAATTCCTCGGCGCGGGGGACGAAGCGGTCCTCGGCCACGGTCGGCAGAAGGACGGGGACGCCGCCCGCGAGCCGAACGCAGGGGGGATAGGCGACGTAGGCGGGCTCGGGGACGACGACCTCGTCGCCCGGGTCGAGCAGGGCACGGAGAGCGAGGTCGAGCCCTTCGCTGACCCCCACCGTGATCAGCAGCTCCCGCTCCGGGTCGTAGTCGAGGCGATAGCGGGCCCGCAGGTGGGCGGCGACCGCCTGGCGCAGCTCGAGCAACCCCGCGTTGGCGGTGTAGGAGGTGCGGCCCCGCTCGAGACCGTCGATCGCGGCCTCGCGGACCCGCCAGGCGGTGCCGAAGTCGGGCTCGCCGACGCCGAGCGAGACGACGTCGTCCATCTGCGAGACGACGTCGAAGAAGCGGCGGATGCCGGAGGGAGGGATCGCCTCCACGGACTGCGCGAGTTTCACGGCATCGCTCCTGAACCTCAGGCGTCTCGCGTCGGAACCCGACCCGCCGCGTCGCATCGACCGCTCTTCCGGCGGGGCCTTCGCCTTCTCCTTCGGCGCTGACCAGCCTACCCCTTAACCCCAGCCGGATTCACCGCTTCAGCTCGGTCGCTTCAACCCCAAGCGGTCCGGGCGACCGCCGCTCCCGTGCCGATCGAGCGAGAACGCAATGGCCCTGCTCTGCCGCCACGTCACGGCCGATCACGGGCGCCAGGGCGGTGGCTCGACTCCGTCCCCCTTGCTCCTCGTCCCGGAACGCCGGTCACCTCTCGTCTGACGACTGTCGCCTGTCGCCTATGGCGTCACCGCCAGCCGGTCATCGTCCGCCGGCTCCTCGGCCAGGACGCGGCCGTCCTCCTTGTAAGCTTTGAGCAGGAAGTGCGTGCTGGTCCCGGTGACGTGCTCGATCGGGGCCAGCTTCTCGGCCACGAAAGCGGCGACCTCGCGGATCGTCGCCCCCTCGATCACCACCCGCAGGTCGTGGCCGCCGGAGACGAGATGGACGGAGCGGACCTCGGGGTGGCGGTAGATGCGGGCCGCGACCTGGTCGAACCCGACGTCGCGCTGGGGCGAGACGCCAACGTCGATGAAGGCGAGCACCCGCTCGTCGCCGGCGCGGTCCCAGTCGACGATCGCCTTGTAACCGCGGAGAACCCCCGCCGCTTCGAGGCGGGCGATCGCCGCCGCGACCGCCGGCTCCGGCAGACCGACGAGCTCGGCGACCTGGGCCGGCGTCCGCCGAGCGTCGGCTTCGAGCGCCCGCAGAATCCGCCCCGTCCGGTCGGTCGCCGGTTCGGTCAAGACCGTTCCCCCTCCTATGTCCCCGGTCCCCCTCGCGCCACCGGCGCGGTGACCGGAGACATGGTCGCCCCAATCGGCCGATCGCGCCAGGGTCAGCGACGCGCGGCTCGCCGCCGGACGCGGGCAGAGGCGATGCGCTGCTCATCCCACATCTGCAGCGGGACGTGGCTCATCCGGAATCCGGGTGGATCGTGGGTGTTACCCCCGCGGTCCGCGGCCACGCTCCCCTCGCCCGCGCACGGGCGAGGGGCAAGGGGGCCGGGGGTGAAGGCCGGCTGCCGCAGCGGGAAGGCGACGTGTTCACCCGGATTCCGGATTAGGTCCTCTTCAGCGCACGCGGCGAGGGAGCAACGGGGGGCCGACCGCCGCCGGTACGCTAGGAAGCATGGGGTCTCGACATCAGAGGAGTGAAGAGTCGTGAAAGGAAGCGGCGCCGAGCCAGACGCTTCAGGTTCGGCACGGAACGGTCGCTCGGCGGACGGCCAGCGCGATGGTTGATCCCGCTCAGGGAGAACCGAAGCGTCCAACCTTCCCAGCCCGGGTGTCGGGAAACCCTTCCCCCGCTAGACGCTCCGCTCGGGAACTGAGAGCGCTCGCCGTTCCCCCCGGTCGGAATCCAGCCAAGGCGACGCCTGGCCGGTCAAGTTGCCTCGACCGGCCCGGCCCACGAACTCTGAACGCAGTCCGCCGAGAGGCGCTACCGCCCGACCACGCCTCGCTGGCAGCGGCCTTCGATGCAGCTGAACGGGTTGCAGCAGTCGCAGCTGTCGAAGCAACGCTGCTTCCTGATCCCGCAGCAGCGGGTCTCGCCCTTCAACCGGCGCTTCGTGCAATCGCGCGAGATCTGGTCGCAGACGGTCCGGTCGCCGCCACAGCACCGCGTGTCCCGCTTGCACGTCTGGCGCTCGCCGCGGCAATCCTGGGCTTCGAACTGAGCGCCGGCGGAGCGGAGGCCGAGCGCGGCGAGGGAGCCGCCGAGCAGACCGAGCACACCCCGTCGGGAGCGCGTCTCACCGATTCCACCGACCAGAGAGTCGAACCGTTGGCCGTCCATCGCCGCTCCTTCAGTCTCGTCACGGGCCGTCGACGCCGACGGCAGATTGCCGACCGACTCCGATCGCGCAACCAGCCCAATCGCCGGCCGAGGGGAGACACCCTATCACTACCCGCTGACGCTGCCAGGGAGAAGGCACCAACGGATAGGTCTTAAGGCACTCCCGTAACCTTTCCGGATTGCTGGAGTCCTCGGTGCTCAGATCGCCTCTCCACCACCTCGCTCTCCCCCACAAGGACGCCAGGGCGGCAATCCGGCACCCTCCCGACTCCCCACGCTCCGACCTCGTTCGGCCGGCGGCGCTCGGCGCCGGCCGGTGGGCCATGCGTGCTGGCCAACCCCTCGCTCCCGACGGCGCCGGTGGCGCTCACCAACACTGCATCGAAGCGAGGAAGAGGTCGCGCAGATCGCCCTCGTCGGCCGGGCGCGGCGAGAGCTTGGTGACGCGGTGCTGGGGGAGGGTCCCTTCCACCAGGCCGTCGACGTCGCCAGGACCGAAGCCGACCGCCGCCAGGCCGTTCGGCATCCCGACGCGGCGCATCACGCCGACGATCACGCCGG
>JBBSNJ010000184.1:0-6291 GCA_038232775.1 Thermomicrobiales bacterium | reverse complement strand
TCCCCGACACGAGATCCCGATGGATGTAGCCGCGCCGCTCGAGCGTGGTCAGGATACGGAACAGTTCGCTGGCGCCCCGGCCCAGTGCCCGCGCCAGTTGCGCCTGCGTTGGCGCGCTCTCCTGGGCCGCCAAGCACTCCAAGATGTCCAGCCCTTTTTCGAGCGCTGGTACCGAATAGTTTGGCCAGGAGGTCTCCGCTGCATTCGTCCTCGGTGGACGAGTTCTCGACATCTCAGCCCTACAGGTGCCTCGTTCGTGCCGGGAAACCCCCTGGTGCCCCGCGTGGCGCGTCGCCTGCCGCGAGCCTACTCCCTTCGGTCGGGCTGCGCCCAGGAAAATGATGGTGATCGATCCGCCCCGCGTCTGGCCTGCACTCGCCCGCTCGGTCGCGTTGCCGGACCGCGCTCAGAATCCGCTACTATCGCCCCTAAGCGAGGCGCGGTGAGTGGGCACAAGACCAATGAGGGGGCAAAGACGGGTGGAGACGGCGACCGAGACGGACGCGACGGCGGGGGTTGAGCGCGGCGCCGCGGACGGACGGCGGGAGGGGTCGAAGCCGGCCCGGCTCGCCGACCTGAGGGCGGAGACCGCGGCCCAGCACGCGGCGGCGGCGGCGAAGCAGGCCGAGCGCGGCAAGCGGGGTGCCCGCGAGCGGGTCGAGTCGCTGCTCGACGCCGGCTCCTTCCAGGAATTGGACCCGTTCGTCCGCCACCGGGCGACCGAGTTCGGGATGGCGCGCCGCCGGCCCTACGGCGACGGCGTCGTCACCGGCTTCGGCACCGTCGACGGCCGCCCGATCGGGGTCTTCTCCCAGGACTTCACCGTCTTCGGCGGCTCGCTCGGGGAAGCGTTCGCCGAGAAGATGGTCAAGCTGATGGACCTCGCCGCCCGCTACGGCTGCCCGATCGTCGGCATCAACGACTCGGCCGGGGCGCGGATCCAGGAGGGGGTCGAGGGGCTGGCGGGGTACGGCGACGTCTTCTACCGCAACGTCCGCCTCTCGGGGGTGGTGCCCCAGATCTCGGTCGTCGCTGGGCCGTGCGCGGGGGGAGCGGTCTACTCGCCGGCGATGACCGACTTCGTGCTGATGGTCGAGGGGATCGGCCAGATGTTCATCACCGGCCCGGACGTGATCAAGACCGTCACCGGAGAGGAGGTGACGCACGAGGCGCTCGGCGGGGCGGCGGTCCACGCCGGCCGGACCGGGGCCGCCCACTTCGTCGCCGCCGACGAGGAGGACTTGGTCGCCCAGGTCCGCTTTCTGCTTTCCTTTCTGCCGTCGAACCACCGGGAATCGCCGCCGAGTTTCGACCCGACCGACGACCCGGGGCGGGAGGCGCCGGAGTTGGACGGGCTGGTGCCGGAGGTGAGCACCAAGCCGTACGACGTCCACGCGGTGCTGGCGGCGGTCTTCGACGACGGGGAGTTCTTCGAGAGCCAGGCGGCCTACGCGCCGAACATCGTCTGCGGTTTCGCCCGGCTCGACGGCCACGCCGTCGGCGTCGTCGCCAACCAACCGGGGCACCTGGCGGGCACGCTCGACATCGCCGCCAGCGAGAAGGCGGCCCGCTTCGTCCGCACCTGCGACGCCTTCAACGTGCCGCTGGTGACCTTCGTCGACGTGCCGGGGTTCCTGCCGGGGGTCGAGCAGGAGCACCAGGGGATCATCCGCCGCGGCTCGAAGCTGCTCTACGCCTACGCCGAGGCGACGGTGCCGAAGGTGACGGTAATCACCCGCAAGGCGTACGGCGGCGCCTACGTGGTGATGTGCTCGAAGCACATCGGGGCCGACTTCAACGTCGCCTGGCCGACGGCCGAGATCGCGGTGATGGGGCCGGAGGCGGCGGTCGGCGTCGTCTTCCGGCGGCAGCTGGCGGCGGCCGACGATCCGGCGGCGCGGCGGCGGGAGTTGGTCGGGCAGTACGAGGAGTTGTTCGCCTCCCCCTACCAGGCCGCCTCCCGCGGCTACGTCGACGACGTGATCGAGCCGCGCCGGACCCGCCCCTGGCTGATCGGGGCGTTGGCCCTGGCTCGGTCGAAGCGGCTCGACCCGCCGGAGCGGAAGCACGGCAACATCCCGTTGTAGGGGGGCGGCAGATCATCAGGCGTGTTCGGCCCGGTCGTGCCGGCGCCGGGGCGACGCGGGCGTCGCCGGTTGGTGGCCCGCCCAGGCGATGCAGGCGTTGCCCAACGGGGGCGAGACCGGGCGACGCGTGCGTCGCCCCTACACGGTGGGACGCGCCTGATGGCGACCCAAGGGGGCCGCTTACCGCGACATCCTCGATGCCGCGATCCTTCCGCTCGCTTTTGCGACTTGACTATATGATATTTTTCATCTAGTATCGTTCCATGAACGCAATCCATGAGACGGTCATTCAAGCGGCGATCGCGGCGGCGGCGGAGACGGGGGTCGACGTTGCCGACGTCGCGCTCGACCAGATCGCGCGGCGGGCCGGCGTCTCGCGGGCCACCCTGTTCCGTCGGATCGGCTCGCGGCGGCGGTTGGACGCGGCGGTACGGGCGAGCGGGGTCGACCCCGGCGGGCGTCCTGCCCTCCGGGAGCGGGCGGCGGAGGCGGCGGCCGCCATCGTCCGCGAGCGGGGGATCGAAGCGTTGACGCTCGAGGCGGTCGCCGCGGCGGCGGGCTGCTCGATCCCGTCTCTCCACACTCAAGTGGGCGGACGCGAGGGGCTGCTGGCGGCGCTCTTCGAGCGCTACAGCCCGCTGCCGCGGTTGGAGCGGCTGCTGGCCGGGTCGGCCCCGCCTTTGGAGGCGGGGGTGCGGGCGATCTACGGCGCGATCTTCGACGCCGCGACCGCCGAGCCGCGCCTGCTGCAAGCGCTCCTGGCCGACGCGCTGACCCGGCCCGCCGGCCCGGCGCGACGGATCGTGGTCGAGAGCTACCTGCCTCGGCTGATGGCGACCCTGGGGCCGTGGCTGGCGGGGGAGATCGCGGCCGGGCGGTGCCGCCCGCTGCCGCCGCTGCTCCTGCTCCAGCTGCTGGCGGGGCCGATGGCGCTCCACGTCGCGACGCGCGGCCTGGTCGAGGGGTTGGGCGACGCCCCGATGCCCCCTCGGGACGAGGTGATCGAGCAGTTGACGGCGGCCTACTGCCGGAGCGTGGCGCCCCCCGCGGAGAGCGGGGCGTCGTAGTCCGTGCCGCGGTCGGTCACGGTCGGTGGAGCTGACGAAGGAGGTGCCCGATGCCGATCCCCCGCGTTGTCGCCCGGAGCAACCGCTACCTGGCCAACCCGCTCTTCCGGCGGCTGGCCGGGCGCGTGCCGCCGTTGGTCCTGATCGAGCACCGCGGCCGGAGGTCGGGCAAGCCCTACGCGACGCCGGTGCTCGGTTTCCGCGACGGGAGCGATCCGGCGTGGGTGGTCGCCCTGACCTACGGCCTGGAGGTCGACTGGCTCAAGAACCTGCGGGCGGCGGGGGGCGGCGTGGTCGTCGCCCGCGGGGAGCGGTCTCGAACCGGGCCGCCGGTCGTCGGCGAGGGGATCGCGGCGGCGTCGGCGATCCCGGCGCCGATCCGGGCCGGGCTGCGGCTGATGCGGGTTGATTGGTTCGTTCGGCTGCCGCCCAGCCCGGACGGCCAGGAAGGTGAGCGATGACGACGACCGATGTCCTGATCGTCGGCGCCGGGCCGACGGGGCTGACGCTGGCCAACCTGCTGGCCCGCGGCGGTGTCGACTTCCGGATCGTGGATCAGAAGGCGGGGCCGGTCGCGGAGTCGCGGGCGCTGGTGGTCCATGCCAAGACGCTCGAGCTCTTCGACCGACTCGGCTTGGCCGCGCGCGCGGTGGCGGCGGGGCGGCGCGTGGGCGCGGTTTCCCTCGTCAGCGGCGGGCGGTCCGCCGGCAAGCTTTCGTTCTTCGAGGCCGGAAGGGACGACCGCACCCCTTATCCCTTCGCTCTGATCTTCGACCAGAGCCAGACCGAGCGCCTCCTGCTCGGCGGACTCGAAGAGCACGGCGGCCGGGTCGAATGGGGCACCGAACTCCTCTCGCTCACGCACGATGCGGCGGGCGCTCGGGCCGGCCTCCGCGATGCCGACGGCGGCGAAGCGACGATCTCGGCGAGGTGGGTCGTCGGGGCCGATGGGGCGCACAGCCCGGTCCGACAGGCGCTGGGACTGAGCTTCGCGGGGGAGACTTACGAGCAGACCGCGTTCCTGGCCGACGTCGACTTGGAGTGGGAACTCCCTTTCAACCAAGGCTACGTGGAGTTGACGCCCGATGGCTTCTTGTTGTTCTTGCCGATGGGCGACGACGGCGGCTATCGGGTGGTCGGCACGTTGCCGGCCAGAATGTCTCAGAAAGAGCGACCGACCGCCGCGCAGGTCCAGGAGATCCTGGATCAATCCAGCACGCTGGGGGCCAGGATCGGGGTGGTGCGGTGGACCAGCCTCTACCGCACCCACCACCGGATGACCGAGCGGTTCCGGGTTGGCCGGGTCTTCCTCGCCGGCGACGCCGCCCACATCCATTCCCCGGCCGGCGGGCAGGGGATGAACACGGGGATCGGCGACGCCTACAACCTGGGGTGGAAGCTGGTTTTGGTCGCCGGCGGACGGGCCGAAGAGTCCCTCCTCGACGCCTACGAGGCCGAGCGGATGCCGTTCGCCCGAGCCATCCTCTCGGGCTCGGATCGTGGGTTTCATTTGGTCGATACGACCGACCCCGTCAGCCAACGGATCAAGTTCGTCGGGGTTCCGTTTCTCTTCAATCTCGCGTCGCGGGCAGCGCTCCGGGGGCGGGCCTTTTGGCTCGTCTCCCAGCTCTGGACCACCTACCGCGACAGCCCGGCGGTCGCCGAGTCGGGGCCGGTCGGGCGGCTGCCGCGGGCCGGCGACCGCGCCCCGTTCGGCCACCTCGAGGCTGGAGGGGACGCCGGGCGGAGCACCTTCGACCTCCTCTCCGGGACCGACCACCATCTGCTCTTCTTCGAGGGGCTCCGGCCGGACCCCACGCGGGCGGAGGCGACCTGGGAGGAGATCGTGCAGCTGGTCGAGGGTTACCGAGCGCCGGTCGATCCCCACCGGATCGCGGCGGGCAACGCGCGGTTGCACGAGCGCTACGGGGCGGACGTGCCGAGCCTGTTCCTGATCCGGCCCGACGGCCACATCGCCTACCGGGGCGACGCCGCGGACATCATCGACCTGAAGCTCTACCTTGATCGCTGGTTCGTCCGGAGCGCGGTCCGGCCGCTGGTCGAGGAAGCGCCGCTTGAGCGATTGGTCGGCTGATCCGGGGTCCGGTTGAACCGTTCTACTCCCGCAAGCTAGGCAGGCTCCCCTCTCGCGCGGACGGAACCGGGGCGAGGGGGCCGGGAGCCGGCCGGAGCGGCGCCGCCGGAGCTTGCCCTGAGCGCCGCCGAAGGGGAAAGGGCCGCTCCCCGGCGAATCGAAGCGATCACCCCACTTGCCTAGATCGGGCACGAAAGGAGACCGCCGTGAGACTGGCGACGAAGACGGTCCAGGTGCTGCTGGGCCTGGCCTTTTTGGGAGCGGGCGCGCAGAAACTGGTCGGGACGGACAAGATGGTCGACGACTTCGCCCGCTACCGCTACCCGCCGTGGTTCCGCCTGGCGACGGGCGCCGTCGAGATCGGGGGCGCCGTCGGGATGCTCCTCGGGCTCGTCCGGCCGGCGCTGGCGACCCTGGGCGGGCTGCTCCTGGTGCCGACGATGGTCGGCGCCCTCGCCACCCAGGCCCGCCTCGGGGACCCGGCCAAGCGGCTGGCTCCGCCCGCCGTCCTCCTCGGGTTGGCGCTCTTCGTGGGCGGATCGGCGAGGGGTGGTCAGACGCCGGCCCGGGACCACTGGTTGGGAGACCTCGTCGCGCACAGGAGGGCAACGGCATGACACTGCGGCTGATCGGCGCGGGGTTCGGGCGGACGGGGACGCTCTCGCTCAAGGCGGCGCTTGAGGCGCTGGGGCTCGCACCCTGCTACCACTTGGCGACCGTCCTCACCCAACCGGGACGCCTGGCCGACTGGGAGGGGGTGCTGGGCCGGCGACGGCGGGGCGAGCCGGTCGACTGGGGCGGTGTCTTCGCCGGGTTCCAGGCGGCGGTCGACTGGCCGGGCTGCGCCTACTGGCGCGAGTTGGCCGCCGCCTTCCCCGACGCCAAGGTGCTCCTCCTCAACGCTTCGCTGACGATGCTCAACCGGCTCCGGCGGCCGGACGACGACGTCTTGCGGCGGCTGACGGTGGTCGGCTGACGCGTGCGCCCGAGCGCCGGCGGAGCCGTCATCGCGCAACGAACGACGGCTGTCGCGGTCGGGATG
>JBBSNJ010000183.1:0-6306 GCA_038232775.1 Thermomicrobiales bacterium | reverse complement strand
CGAGCACTCCGCCCTCAGCCCGATCCTGGCAGCCCTGAGACACAGTCGCCTGGACCGGCGGGCGGCGCTGCGGCGGGCGGTCGGCCTCGGCCTCGGTCTGCCGCTGCTGGCGGCGCTCGCGGCCGAGGCTCGGGGGGAAACGCTTTCCCCGCCCGACGCGACGGCGAAGCCGCGGCGCTACGCGTTGCCGTGGCGGCTGGGAGTCGATCCCTATGCCTGGCTCGAGGACCCCGACGACCCAGCAGTGATCGCCTACCTCGATGCAGAGAACCGCTACGCCGAGGCGGCGATGGCACCGACGGCGGCGCTGCAGGAGCGGCTCTACCAGGAGTTGATCGGTCGGATCGATCAGGACGAGAGCACCGTGCCGGAGTCGTGGCACGGCTTCTCCTACTCCACCCGAACCGAGGCGGGAAAGGACTACGAGCTCATCTGTCGGCGGGAGGGGAACCTGGACGCTCCGGAGCAGGTCGTGCTCGACCTGAACCTGATCGCCGGCGACTACCTGGCGCTCGGGCTCTGGCTGCCGAGCCCCGACAACCGCTTCCTCGCCTACGACCTCGACGAGACGGGCGAGGAGTTCTGGGCGATCCGCGTCCGCGAGATGGCGACCGGTCGGGAGATCGACCGCCTCCCGCGCAGCACCTCCTTCCAGTGGGCGAACGACAGCCAAACCCTCCTCTATTGCCGGCACGAGGCGGAGACCCACCGCCCGTACACCCTCTTCCGCCATAGAGTCGGGAGCGACCCCGAGACTAACCACCTGATGTTCGAGGAGCCGGACCCCCAGTTCTGGCTCGGCACGGAGAAGACCAAGGATCAGGCGTACGTCCTGCTCTACGCCGACGCCCTCGAGTCGAACGAGATTTACTACCTGCCGGCCGACCAGCCGGAGGCCGCGTTGACCCGCTTCGCCCCCCGCCGGCCGAACGTCTACGAGTCGCTGGAGCACCACGGCGAGGAGTTCCTGGTCCTGACCGACGAGGGTGCGCCGAACCGCAAGCTGGAGGCGGTCGCCGACGCCGATCCGGACGGGCCGCGGCGGGTGCTGGTGCCGCACCGGGAAGGGGTGCTGATCGAGGCGATGGACGTCTTCCCCGGCCACATCGTGCTCTACGGCCGGCAAGACGGGTTCTCGCGGGCGTGGGTGCGGGACGTGCCGAGCGGGGCGACCGCCCCGATCGCGTTCGAGGAGGCGGTCTACGTCGTCGCGCCCGGGTCGAACTGGGAGTTCCAGACGGGGTCGGTGCGGCTTCATTACTCCTCGCCCGTGACGCCGCCGTCGGTCTTCGTCGTCGACCTTGCCAGCGGGGCGCGGACGCTGCGGCAGCAGGCGGCGGTCGTCGGCGGGCACGACCCCAGCCAGTACGTCTGCGAGCGGCAGTTCGCGACGGCGCCGGATGGGACGCTGGTGCCGATCTCGCTGGTCCGGCTGCGTGAGGCACCGGCCGGGTTGCCACCGGGGCCGCGACCGCTGCAGATGGACGTCGACGGCGCCTTCGGCCTCGACACGGAGCCGAGATTCGGGCACCACCGGTTGTCATTGCTCGAGCGGGGGGTGGGCTACGCGATCGCCCGCGTCCGGGGCGGCGGGGAGCTGGGGGGTCGCTGGTGGGAGGCGGGGCGGCGGCTCCAGAAGACCCACTCCTTCGACGACCTCGCGGCCTGTGCCGAGCACCTGATCGCGATCGGGGAGACGGCGGCCGACCGGTTGGCGAGTTGGGGCGGCAGCGCGGGGGGGCTCCTCGTCGGGGTGACGGCGACGCGGCGGCCGGAGCTGTTCCGGGCGGTGGTGGCGGACGTGCCGGTGGTCGACCTCGTCGGCTTCCTGCTGCGGTCGCCGATCGGGCGGGCGAATCAGCTCGAGTTCGGCGACCAGAACGACCCGGTCGCGGGGCGGTACCTGCTGGCCTACTCCCCGTACGAGGGGGTGCGGGCGCAAGCCTACCCGGCACTCCTGGTCTCAGGGGGTCTGAACGACACACGGGTGCCCTACTGGGTACCGGCGAAGTGGGTGGCGCGCCTTCGCGATACGGCGACCGGGGAGCGACGGCTGTTGCTGCGGACGGAGATGGATGCGGGCCACGCCGGGGTCTCGAGCTTCTCCGACGCGGTACGGCAGACGGCGTTCACCTACGCCTTCCTGCTGACGGAGCTTGGAGTGGCGGAGGTGCCGCCAGCGGACGCGGTGCCGGCTCCCACCACGGCGATGGGGGTGCAAGGGTAGGGCTCCCGCGCCCGCGCGCCTGATTGAGAAAGCGCGCGGATTCGTCTCGGGGACGGCGCGTGTCGACGCCCGCTCCACCGCGCGCTGACCAGCCGGGACACGGTGCCCGAGAGCCGGAGCGCCGGAGTCCCGCGGGTGACAGTCGGCGCGGCCACGGGGTACGATGGAGAGGCGCCGCCGTGCTCCCCGTGGGGCGGGCCGGTGCTTGGCCCCCTAGCTCAACGGCAGAGCAGTGGACTTTTAATCCAACGGTTCAGGGTTCGAATCCCTGGGGGGCCACCGTCAGGAATCTGTTCGGTGAAGCTGAAGAATCGGGGGTGCCGGATACCCGTTCGGCACCCCCGTTCGTATGGCTCCCCGGACCTCTACCCCTCCGCAACGAGCGAACCCCAAACTGCCGGCGCCGAGGAGACTGTCGCGGGTCCGCGCCGCCTCCGACGCCAGCGCCGGCGAGAGGTGAGCACAGACGTTCATCCCCCGCCCGAGCTGCAAACGGTCGAGGATGGGCGTGAACGCTCGGGGACGGCGCCGCGGCCAGGAGCAAAAGCGCGGCGCCGCGGCGGCGGTCGTGGCAGCGGTGGAGGGGCAAGCGGGCCCCTCTGCGCGCGGTTTGGGGCCGGCCGCCGCCACCCATCGAGGTCTGCGGTATCATCCGCCACGGCCGGTCGCCCGCCAGCGCGCGGAGCGGCGGGGCGGGAGGGCGCGGCGTGGGGCAAGGACGGAACGAGCGGCGAACGGGAGCCCGCGACCGGGCGGACGGGGGAGACCGATGAGCGGCGCCGCCCTCGACCAGGAGCGGGGCGCGGCCGGGGGCCAGACCGACTTCGACGCCATCGCCGAGGCCTACGATCAAAGTCTGCCCGCCCACGTCGTCGAGCACTACCTTCGCAAACGTCTCGCCTTCATCCGGGAGCACACCGAGCCGGGGCCGGCGCTCGACCTCGGCAGCGGCACCGGCCTCCTGGCCGAGCGGGTGGCCGCGGCCGGCTACGGCGTCGTCGCGCTCGACCAGTCGCGCGGGATGCTCGGTCAGCTCCGGCGCCGGCGCCCGGGCTTTCCGGCGGTGGTTGCCGGCGGGGAGGCCCTCCCCTTCGGCGACGGAGTGTTCGACTTGACCTACTGCGTTGCGGTGATGCACCACGTCGCCGAGCCGGCGGCGGTGCGGCGGACGCTGGCCGAGATGGCGCGGGTGACCCGGCCGGGGGGCCGGGTGATCGTCTGGGACCACAACCCGCGCAACCCGTACTGGCCCCTGCTGATGGCGCGCGTGCCCCAGGACACGGGGGCGGAGCGGCTGATCCCGGAGGCGGAGATCGTCGCCGGTCTCGGCGCCGGGGGCGCCCGCCCGATCACGAGAGCCCAGCTCGGGCTGGTCCCGGATTTCGCGCCGCCGGCGCTGATGCCACTGGTGGCGACCCTCGAGCGGGCCGTCGAGGCAGTGCCCGGCCTGCGCCGCCTCTGCGCCCACAACGTCGTCCTCGCGGTCAAGACCGGCAGCGCGTAGGGCCAGGGGCCGGCCGCACCGTCGCGCGGACGACCGGCGGCCGACAGCAGGGACCGCCGATGCGCCCAGCCGCGAGCGACGCCGCCAGCACGATCAGGGCCAGGTTCGCCCCGACCGCGGCGACCGACGTACTCGCCCCCCCCAACTCCGGGAAGCGGCCGTCGCCGCCGCGGCACCCTCCGCGTCCGACGCCGCGGCGCCCACGCTCCCCCCGAGCCCCGATCGTGCTCCCCAGGCGCCAGGTCGGCGGGAGCCGGCGCCAGCCGTCGCCGGCGGAGGTCTGGCTGCGGCGGGGCGCCCCGATCGTGGCGGTACTCGCCCTTTTCGCGCTCTCGACGGTGGTGGTGCCCACGTTGACCCCGGCCCCGGTCGGGGACGACTGGGTCTACGCCCGCTCGGTCGAGCTCTTGCTGCGGCAGGGGGAGCTGCGGGTCCTCGACCTCTCGGTGGTGACGCTCCTCTTCCAGATTGGCTGGGGGGCGCTCTGGGCGCTCCTGATCGGGGAGGGGTTCGGCGCGCTACGCCTGTCGACGGTGGTGCTGGTCGGGCTCGGGGGCTGGGCGCTCTACGGGCTCTGCCGGGAGCTGGGGGTGGCGCGAGCGCGGGCGGCGCTGGGCGCGGCCGCCTATCTGTTCAACCCGCTCGGCTTCGCCCTCGGCTTCTCCTTCATGACCGACGCCCCGTTCGCGGCGCTGCTGGTGATCTCGACGCTTGGCTACGCCCGCGGCTTGCGCCCCGGCCGGCCGCCGGCAATGGCGAACCGAGCGCTGCTGCTCGGCGCGGCGGCGGCGGCCTGCGCCTTCTTGGTGCGCCAGCAGGGAGCGCTGATCCCGCTCGCGGTCGCGGCCGCGCTGCTGCTGGCGGGGCGGCTGCGCTCCGACCGGGCGAGCGTCGCGCTGCTGGTGCGGATCGGGGCGATCCCGGCCGTCGCCCTCGTCGGCTACTGCCTCTGGGTGTTCGGGGTCAACGGGGTGCCCGAGCAGCAGGGGTCGTTCACGGAGCGGATCGTGGAGGCCGGCTGGGGCGACGCCTGGCTGCTGACCTGGCGGTTGGGGTTCATCGAGGCGATGTACGTCGGCTTCTTCGCCCTGCCGCTGGTGGTCGCCGCGGCTGGATCGCTCGGCCGGCTCGTGCGGGTCCGCACTCCCCTACTCTGGGGCCCGGTCGCGGTCTGGGGAGCCGGGTTGGCCGTGGGGGTGCGCCACTTCGCCGCCTACGGTCAGGCGCCGCCGCCGATGTCGCGGATGCCCTACGTGCCGCAGTATCTCGGCCCGACCGGCGTCGGCCCGGCCGACCTGATCGGGGGCCGGCCGTGGCTGGTCGGCTGGTGGGCGCTGGACGTCGCGACGGCGGTCTGCCTGGTCGGGTCGCTCGGCTGGGCGTTCATCCTCGCCCGGCGCCTGGCGCGTCCAGCGGCGCCCGACCCGACGCGCCTGGCGGCCGGGGTCGTGCTGATGATCGCGCTCGGGCAGGCGGCGGGGGCGCTGCCCCCGTCGTTCCACTTCCGAGACTGGATCGTCTCGGTCGACCGCTACCTGCTGCCGCTGCTGCCGCTGGCGCTGGCGCTCGGGCTTTGGGCGCTGCGGGGGGTCCGGCTCTCGCTCGGAGCCGGCTGGGCGACTGTCGCCCTCTTCGGCCTCTTCGCCACGGTCGCCACCCACGACTTCCTGATGTTCCAACGCGCGACCTGGGACCTCTCGAACTGGGCGACGTCGATCGGCGTTCCGCTGACGCGGCTGGACGGGGGAGCGTCCTGGGACGGCTACCACCTCTACGAGTACAGCGTGGAGCGCGGGATCGAGGAGCCGCCGCCGGGGTCGCCGTGGTACATCGACCTCTTCGCGCCGGCGGTCGACTCGAGCTGGATCGTCGGCACAGGACCAATCGAGGGGTACGACATCTTCGCCCAAATGGAATACTCGGCTTGGCTGATCGAGCAGCCGACGTTGCTCTACCTGCTGCGGCGGCAGGGGGTGGAGGGACTGCCGTAGTCGTCAGACCGTGGGCGGCGCGATGAATCCAGGGTTGGGGACGCCCGAGTCTCGAATTGGACGCCCGCGAAAACGGTTGCGTCCGCTCGTTTCAATCGGACAGCCTTGCTCGATCCGAGCACTCAGTCGGGAGCCCCTCCTCCCGCCGCCCGACCCTCAGCCGACCTCCAGCGAGCGCGGCGGCAGCGATGTCGTTTCCAACGTGGAGAGGTCGAGGCTTCGGGAGGCGCGCTGGAGGACGATGCCCACCGGCCGACCGTCGGCGTCGAGGTCGAGCACCACGCCCCCGGCGACCTCGGGAGACGGCGCTCGGCCGGGCGTTGAGGTCAATAGAGAGAGCAACGGTTTCGGCATCATAGTGGAGTTTCAACGTAGTTCCTGGTCTCCGTTCGACGGGGTGGGGAGGCCGAACCGACGGTCGGGGAAGGCCTCGTAAACCGTCTCGCCATCCGCCAGCGTGACGACGCGGAGGACGCCCCCACCGAGTTCGGGGATCGTCCCCCAACAGCGGATCCGACCGCCGGCCTGGAGCTCGCGCCGGATCGGATTTGCCAGCACCCGCTCGCACCACTCCCGGCGAAGAT
>JBBSNJ010000182.1:0-6313 GCA_038232775.1 Thermomicrobiales bacterium | reverse complement strand
GCCGCCGAGCCGCCGGTCGCCAGCATCGGATCGAGCAGGATCACCAGCTCGTCGGGGCAGGTCTCCGGCAGGCGGTTGTAGTAGCTGACGGCACGGTGGGTCTCTTCGTCCCGGTACATCCCCAGGTGCCAGACAGCCGAGTTCGGCAGGATGTCGAGCGCCGCGTCGGCCATCCCCAGCCCGGCTCGGAGGATCGGCACCAGCCCGACTCGGACGTCGATCTCGGCGCCGTCCGCCTCCTCCAGCGGCGTCTGGAAGCGGACCCGCCGCAGCGGCAGATCGGCCGTCGCCTCGTAGAGGAGCAGGGTCGCCAGTTCCCGCACCAGGTCACGGAAGAGCTTGGCGTCGGTCGCGACGTCGGCCAGCAGCCGCACCTTGTGCCGCACCAGCGGGTGCCGGCTGATCCGCGCGTTCGGGAATTGATCGTCCTGCCGCTCCACTGCGTGCCGCTCCCCGATTGCCCAGCGTCCGCTCGTGCCCCCGCGGGCGACATCATCGGGCGCGGCCGACCCGAGCGCAAGCCGGGGAGGAGCGCCCGTTGCCGCCGGGTGCAAACAGCGTCGGCAACCGGTTCGGAGCGGCCGCCGGCGGCACTGGACAGGAGCGCTCGGCTGTGCGGCAATTCGTCCGGAAGCGCTCGACGCCGCCCGGCGTTCAGGAGGAGATCGCGCCGATGCCGAACCCGACCGGGACACCGACCGTCCAAGGCTTGCAGCACGTCAGCGTCCCGATGCCGCCCGGCGGCCAGGAGCGCGCCCGCCGCTTCTACGGCGAGGCGCTCGGCCTCGCCGAGGTGCCGCCCCCCTCCGACCTCGGCCACCTCTCCCTCGTCTGGTTCCGGTTCGGCGACCCCGAGCACGAGATCCACTGCTTCGCTGAGAGCGGCGGCGCCAACACCGAGGCCCAACACCTCTGCCTTCAAGTCGACGACATCGACGCTTTCCGAACCCGCCTCGCCGACCACGACGTCTTGGTCGAAGAGACGGAGCCGATCCGCAACCGGCCGCGCTTCTTCGTCCACGACCCGTTCGGCAACCGGCTAGAGCTAACCGAGATTCGGGGGGCGTACGATTAGGAGTCAGTGGGCAGTGGGTGGTGGGGGAGGGGGAGTTTCGCCCTGGCACCCAATCTGCCAGAGAGTCGTTTGCCAGGATTCGGAGACACGCGCCGGCGGGGTCGTCCAGTTTCGGCCACGGGTGCGGGGACGACGTTGGATCGGACGACGGGGCGCTGTTGGAGGAGGAGCGGCGCACCGGCGCACCGGCGCACCCGCGCCACCAGCGCACTGGCACGCAGGGACAGAGCTGCCGAGGGTCGTCGTTCGAGGGCGCTGATTCGAAAGGATGATCGATGGCCGCGGCCGCCCCCCAAGAGAAGATCACCTACACCGCCACCCCCGAGCAGATCGAGCGGATGCACCAGACGTTCGACGAAGCCCTGGCCCAGGTCCGGGGCGAGCTCGGACGGACCTATCCGATGCTGATCGAGGGCGATGAGCGGCCGGGGTCGAGCACCTTCGAGGTCCGAGCGCCGGCAGACCGCAATCTGCTCATCGCCCGTTTCCCGACGGGCAGCCGGCAGGACGTCGACGACGCCGTCGCCGCCGCGCGGGCGGCCTTCCCGGTCTGGTTGGCCCGGCCCTACCGCGAGCGGGTCGACGTCATGCGCCGCGCCGCGGCCCTGATGCGGGGGCGCAAGTTCCGGCTCGCCTCGCTCCTGATCCTCGAGGCCGGGAAGAACCGGGCCGAGGCGATCGGCGAGGTCGAGGAAGGGGCCGATCTGATCGACGCCTACGCCGACCAGATGGAGGAGAACGACGGCTTCGCCCGCCCCCTCGCCTCGCTCGACCCGGCCGAGCGGAATCGCTCCGTGCTCCGCCCGTTCGGCGTCTGGGCCGTCCTCGCCCCCTTCAACTTCCCCCACGCCCTGTCCGCTGGGATGTCGGCCGGCGCCCTGGTCGCCGGCAACACGGTCGTCTACAAGCCGGCCAGCGCCACCCCCCTCGCCGGCTACGAGCTGGCCCGCGTCTTCCACGAAGCCGGGGTTCCCGGCGGTGCCTTCAACTTCGTCACCGGCGGCGGCGAGGAGGTCGGCGCCGCCCTCACCCACCACCCAGGGGTCGATGGTGTCGTCTTCACCGGGTCGAAGGAGGTCGGCCTCGAGCTCTTCAAGGCGTTCTCGACCGACTACCCGAAGCCCTGCATCACCGAGATGGGCGGCAAGAACCCGGTGATCGTGACTGAGCGGGCCGACCTCGACAAGGCGGTCGAGGGGGTCGCCCGCTCCGCCTTCGGCTTCTCCGGGCAGAAGTGCTCCGCCTGCTCCCGCGTCTACGTCGAGCGCCCCGTTTACGACGAGTTCGTCGCCCGTCTCACCCGCCGCGCCCAGGAGCTGAAGGTGGCCGACCCGAGCGAGCGCGACGCCTTCCTCGGCCCGGTGATCGACGAGCGGGCGGTGGACCGCTACCAGGAGGCGGTCGACTCGGCCGCTGGGGGAACGATCCGCACCGGTGGCCAGCGCCTCTCGGGGGAAGGCTACGATCGAGGAACGTTCGTCGCGCCGACGGTCGTCGACGGTCTGCCCCCCGACCACGACCTGTTCAAGCGCGAGCTCTTCCTCCCCTTCGTCGTCGTCGCCCCGGTCGACGACCTCGACCAAGCGATCGACTTCGCCAACGACACCGAGTACGGCCTGACCGCCGGCATCTTCAGCGAGGACGGCGCCGAGATCGAGCGCTTCTTCGATGGGATCGAAGCCGGGGTCGTCTACGCCAACCGGAAAGGCGGCGCGACCACCGGCGCCTGGCCGAAGGCCCAATCGTTCGCCGGCTGGAAGGGGAGCGGCAGCACCGGCAAGGGTGGGCTCGGCCCCTACTACGTCCAGCAGTTCCTCCGCGAGCAAAGCCAAACGGTCGTCGTCGAACCCGAGCAGGAGAACCTGTTCGCGGAGCGAGCGGCGGGAGAGTAGCTTCCGCCGCTCTCCTCCTGGCGCGTCATACGAGATCCGGCTGATCGGTTCCGCTTGCCGGGAAGAAGCCCTCACCCCCGGCCCCCTTTCCCCGGTCCCATGCGCGGGAGAGGGGAGACGTTCCCAGTCCCAATAGCGGGTTGATTCAACCGGATTCCGTATCAGCCCGGCCCTCAGTGCCGCCCCTTGACTCGTCAAGAGGGAGCGGGCGCTACCCACTATCACTGCCACCTCCGATGACGGGCAGCTCCGTAGAGACGGTTTGCGCATCGCCGAAACCGGTCGCTTTCCCCCCCGAGTGGTATAATGAGAAAAGTTGAATAGCGACATTTGGGGCGGGATCGTTCCCCGCAGTAATGATTGTCGGACTGCCCCGTGCCCCCTTGGAGTAAACCGATGTCCTGCCTTCCTACAGCCAGCCGGCGTCTGGCGCCACTCGCCGCGAGCGCTCTCCTCTCGCTTCTGCTCGTCGCCGGAGCGCCGGCGAGCGCGCCCGCTGGGCTTGCCGCCAGTGACGTGGCCGCCCAGCCCGATCGGCTGCTCGACGGCGGCGTCCTCGCGCTGAGCGCTGGGTCCCCCCCCGATCCGGTGCCGGCGTCCTCCAAGGAGGCGCCCGGCCCGGACGCCGACCCGCTCGACGGTCCCGCTCCACTCCCGCTGATCGACTTCGTGGCCGATCCGATGGCCGCCGATCCTCTGGACGCCGCCCCGGCCGGGGCCGATTCGGTGGCGGCTGACCCGCTGGACGCCGCTCCGTTCGAGGTCGACCCGTTGGACATCGACGTCGAGCCGCCGCTTGGGCCGGCAGTGGCCGAGCAACCTTACGACGCCGTCGGCAGCGAGCGTTCGCGGGACGCGGCCGGCGCGCTCCGGGCCAACGACGGCGATCCGACGACGGTCGAGCTCCTCGACGGCCGGCGGCCGACCGCCAGCTTCGATCTCGGCCAGGTCCGGCCGGTGGCGGAGATCCGTTGGCTCCAGGCCGGGGACGTCCCGGTCGTCGTCCAACGCTCCCTGCTCGGCGGCGTCTGGGTCACGGTCGACCGCGTCCAGCGGCCCGAGCCCGGAGTCTGGCAGACCCTCGAGGTCGACTGGCCGGCCCGCTACGTTCGCCTCCGCTTCGATCCCGAGGCCGATGACGCCGCTCGGCTGGCCGAGGTCAAGGTCTACGGTCCAGCCGGCGAGGACGATTGGTCGCGTCCTCGGGCCGATCCGAACGACGGCGACGACCAGGAGTCCGACGCCGCCCGCTCGACCCAGCGCGCCCGCGGAGAGGACCAGACGGACCGGCCGGAGCGGCCGGATCGTCAGAACCGGCGGGACCGGCGCTCATCGGGCGAACCTAGCGTCCAACAGCGCTCCGAGGACGCGCCCGATAGGGCGGCGGAGGCGGGGCGGACGGAAGGGGGCCAGCGACCGGACCGTGGGCTCGATATCGAGACCGACGGGCGGGCGGACGTCGTCACCGAAGACTGCGGCGACGGCACTGGCGATTGCCGAATTACGGTCGACGTCTCGGCCGGCACCGCGACTTGCGACGAGAGCGGCGGCAGCGGCAACCGGGCCGTCGGCCGCAACGCCAGCGCCGGCGAGGGGGGCACCTGCTCGAAGGACGCCTCCGGCGGCTCGGTCGAGATCGGCGACATCAACCCGTAGTTTTTGGATCCGGTTGAACCGTCCCGCGTACGGATGCTGGATCGGCTCCCCTCTCCCGCGCACGAGGAGAGGGGGTTGGGGGGTGAGGGCCAGCGCCGCGGCGTCAGCGAACGTCGGGATATCGTAGACCCAGCGCGGGCACAATGCTCCGGCAAGTCGCCTTAAACCGCCGCGAGTCTACCCCGCACCCCGACGCCGGACGAGCCGTCCCCCTCCGCCAACCGTCGCAGGTAGCGGGCCGTCCGCCGCAGTCCCTCGGCGAAGATGGTCGGGTCCTGCCCGACGCCGATCCGGAGGTACCCCTCGTAGCCGAAGGCGGAGCCGGGAGCCAGCATCACGCTCTCCTCCTCCGCCAGTCGGTTCGCCAGCTCTAGGGACGGCATCGCCAGGTCGTACTCCATCAGCGCCAGCAAGCTCGCCCGCGGCGGTGACCAGCTTGCAAGGTTGGCGTTCTCGATGAACCAGGCGTCCGCCGCCGCCATGTTCCGCCCGATGATGCCCCGCGTCCGCTCGATGATCGCTGTCCGATGGCGCAGCGCCAGGACCGCCAGCGCGTCGTTCAGCTTACCGGGGCTGAGCGAGACGTAGTCGCGCATCGCCCAGCAGGCGGCGACGAGATCGGCCGGTCCCGCGATCCAGCCGATCCGCAGCCCCGGCAGCCCGAACGGTTTCGAGAAGGTGCCGACACTGACGCCGCGGGGACCGAGGTCGCGGATCGGCGGCGCGGACGGCCCGCTTTGGCCGGGATGATCGAGCCAGCGGTAAGCCTCGTCGCTGAGGACCATGGCGCCAACTGATTCGGCCAACGCGTAGATGCGCCGGAACTCCTCGGCCGAGAGGACGGCGCCGGTCGGGTTGTGGGGGGAGTTGACCACCAGCAGCTTCGTCCGGGGCATCACCAGCCGCTCGAGCGCGTCGAGATCGAAGCGGAAGCCGTCGCCGCTCCGCTCGATCTCCCAGAGCGAGACGTCGCAGCCGATCGCTCGTGGCACGCTTTGGAGCTGCTGGTAGGCGGGGTGAACGACGACGACGTGGTCGCCGGGGTCGAGCAGGACGTTGAAGAGGAGGAAGTTGGCCTCGATCGCCCCGGTCGTGATCAAAATCTCCTCGGGGCCGGTCCCCTGGTAGGTCTCCGCCAGCAGCGAGCGCAGTTCGGCGCTGCCCGGCGCCTCGCTGTAGCCGAGCCGGGTCCCGAGCAAGCGGGCCATCGTCCGCTCCCGCTCCGCCGGCGGCTCGAACGCCAGCAGCTCCTCGAGCGCCAGCGGGAAGACGCCGCTCTCGGCGATGTCGTACTTAGCGGCCGTCTCGTAGGTCGTCATCCAGCGCTCGAGCGCGAAAGTCTCCAGCTTCACTCGTCCCGTCCCTCCCGCCTTGGTCTCATTTTCGGCAGAGCAAGGCCCATCCTAACCGCACCGCCACCGGCCCGCCTGCACTCCCCCCAAGGTGGGCTTACCCGCCCAGCCTGATCGTCGGCAGGCGTGCCCCATCCCCGCCACGACCTGAGTCCATCTTGGACCAACGCTGGTGGTCTCGCTCGTGTGCGCCTCCGCGGCGACCTCTCCCGTTCACCACCGGAGTCGAAGGAGGTCCGCGGGTTGTCTAGCGCATCATCGTCGGGGCGACGCATGCGTCGCCCAACGTTTCCGTCCTTCATCCGGAATCCGGGTGATCAGTTGCGCTTGCCGGAGGG